>NZ_JBFBDO010000018.1:0-98714 GCF_040683335.1 Kitasatospora sp. NPDC093806 | reverse complement strand
CCGCGGAGACCACCACCGTGTGCGACACCCCGGGGGTGTTGTCCACGAAATTGGTGATCAGCCAGTTCAGGTTCTGTGCGGCCTGGCTCATCTGATTCAACTCAACGCTCCTGATGATCTGCGGCGTTGCCGTCGGTCCGGCCCCCGAAACTATCGAACCCGGGCTGCTGGGCACCATGCTGGAAACCGGCCTGGTTGGCCTGACCCTGTGCCTGGTCCTGGCCCGGGCCCTGGCCGGCCGCCTGCTCGGCGCCGGCCCGGCGGCCCTGCTGGATGCCGCGACGCAGGTTGGTCAGGCGGCCGCGCACCTCCTCGGGGGCGCGGGAGACCTGCGGACCGGTCAGCGGGGCCGACTCGGCGGTGCCGGAGACCAGGTTGGCCTGCGGGGTGCGCCGGGGCAGGCCCGACATGGTGACGCCGTTGGTCGACGGCTCGCGGACCTGCTCGGCCCGGCGCCAGCGCTCGTCGTTGGCGGACGGGCGCCACGGGGCGTCGCCGGCCTGCGGCTGCTGCTGCGGAGCCTGGGCCTGCTGCTGAGCCTGCTGCTGGGCGTGGGCCTGCGGGGCCTGGCCCTGCGGCTGCCGCGGAGCCTGGGGCTGCCGCGGCTGGGCCGGGGCGGCCGGCGGCTGAGCGGCCTGCGGCCGGCCCTGCGGAGCCTGCTGCTGGACGTTCGGCGCGGTGGTGCCGGGGCGGCGCGGCTGGTAGCCCCGCGGCCGGGCCTGCTCGCCCGGTGCCCCGCCGTCGGACTGCCCGGTGGGCAGCGCCATCGGCTCCTGCCGGACCTGCGGCTGCTGGACCGGCTGCTGGGCCTGCGGCTGGACGGACTGCTCCGGGCGGCCCGGCTGCGGCACGTTCGGCAGCACCGGCTCGACCAGGCCCAGACCCAGCGGGTCGCGCGGGTCGATGTCACTGGCCTCGAACCGAGGACGGGCCAGCTGCTGGGTGCTCTCCAGCGGCGCCGGCTCGGCCGGGGGCAGCTGCTGGGCGGGCTGGACCTGCGGCAGCTGCTGGGTCTGCTCGCCCTGCGGCTGCTGGTGCTGGGGCTGCTGGTGCTGCGTCGGCTGCTGCTGCGGCCGGCGCTGGCCCGGCTGCGGCGCACCCGGGCCGGGGCGCTGCGGACGGCCCTGGCCCTGCGGCCCCTGCGGGCCCTGGGGGGCCTGCGGCCCCTGCGGACCGCGCGGACCCTGCGGCGCCTGGCCCTGCGGGCCGGCCTGGTCCTGTCCGGGCCGCCGGCGCTGCGGCAGCCCGTCCTGTGGACGGTTGCCCGGGCGGGCGCCCTGCGGCGCGCCCGGACGGCCCGACTGGTCCGCCCAGCCGTGCTGCGGCTGCTCGCCGGTGCGGGCGGCCGGGCCGCCGTCGGCGCCGGCCTGCGGACGCTCCTGACCGGGACGGCGCCCGGCCGGACCGGCCTGCTGCGGCGCGCCGGCCTGCTGGCCGCGGCGGGGCAGGCCACCGGGGCCGCCCTGCGGCGGGCCCTGCCGGCCGGGGGTGCGCTGCGGCAGCCCACTGGGCTGGCCGCCGCCCTGCTGGTTCGGGGCCTGCGGGTTCGGGCCCTGCCGGTTGGGGGCGCCCTGCTGGTTCGGCGCGCCCTGCTGGTTGGGGGCCTGCCGGTTGGGGGCGCCCTGCTGGTTCGGCGCCGGGCGGCCGCCCGGGGTGGCCGGGTTCTCGCGCAGCGACTGGCCGACCTGACGGGTCGGCAGCCCGCCGGGGCCGCCCTGGCCCTGGCCCGGGCCGCCGGACGGGCCGGGACCGCCCTGGCCGAGCTGCGGCCGGCCCTGCGGGGCACCGCCCGCCGGACCCTGGCCGAGCGCGGCCTGGCCGCCGGGCACCTGGCGCTGCTGGCGCGGCGTCGGGGCGGCCCCGCGCTGCTGCTTGGCCTGCGCGGTGCCGGGGCGGCCGGCGCCGCGGCGGTCGGCGGAGTTGGTGACGTCCACCGGGAGCATGACCAGCGCGGTGGTGCCGCCGGAGTCGCTGGGTCGGAGCTGGATGCGGATGCCGTGTCGCAGGGACAGGCGGCCGACCACGAAGAGGCCCATCCGGCGGGAGACGGAGACGTCCACCGTCGGCGGGTTGGCGAGGCGCTCGTTGATCTCGGCGAGGTCGTCGGGGCTGAGGCCGATGCCGGTGTCGTGGATCTCGACCAGCACCCGGCCGTCGGGCAGCGCGTGGCCGGTGACCCGGACGCGGGTCTGCGGGCTGGAGAACGAGGTGGCGTTCTCCAGCAGCTCGGCGAGCAGGTGGACGAGGTCGTTGACGACGCGGCCGGCGACCTCGGCCGACGGCACCGCGGCGAGTTCGATGCGCTCGTACTGCTCCACCTCGGAGGCGGCGGCGCGGAGCACGTCGACCAGCGGGACGGGGCGGGTCCAGCGGCGGCCCGGGTCCTCACCGGCGAGGACGAGGAGGTTTTCGCCGTTGCGGCGCATGCGGGTCGCGAGGTGGTCCAGCTTGAAGAGGTTGGCCAGCTGGTCCGGGTCGGCCTCGCGGCTCTCCAGCTCGGAGATGAGCGACAGCTGGCGCTGGATGAGGCCCTGGCTGCGGCGCGACAGGTTGGTGAACATCGCGTTGATGTTGCCGCGGAGGAGGGCCTGCTCGGCGGCGAGGCGGACGGCCTCGCTGTGCACCATGTCGAAGGCGTGCGCCACGTGGCCGATCTCGTCGGCGGAGTCGACGCCGACCGGTTCGACGGCGACGTCCACGTCGTGCGGGTCGGTCTCGGAGAGCGTCTTGACCAGCTCGGGCAGTCGCCGCTCGGCGACGTCCTCGGCCGCGGCCTGCAGTCGGGTCAGCGAGCGCACCATCGAGCGGGCGATCAGACCGGCGCCACCGAGGGCGACGAGCAGCACGAGCGCGACGGCG
Source organism: Kitasatospora sp. NPDC093806 (assembly GCF_040683335.1). Lineage (NCBI taxonomy): Bacteria > Bacillati > Actinomycetota > Actinomycetes > Kitasatosporales > Streptomycetaceae > Kitasatospora > Kitasatospora sp. NPDC093806. The sequence goes on along the minus strand of NZ_JBFBDO010000018.1, from coordinate 95,855 downwards.
GCACCGATGATCAGGGCCTCGGTGTCGGCCTGGGACTGGAGCTCCTGGGCCTTTCCGTCGAGGTCCTCGATGAGCTTGGACTCGATCCGGCGCTCGGCGGCGATCTTGGCGGTGGACTGCTCGTACCAGTCCTTGTAGCTGACGACCTCGCTCTGGTGGATACCGCTCTGCTGGAGGATCGAGCGCGCGTAGCGGTCGGCCGCGGCGACGACCGAGTTGTAGCTCAGCTGGCCGCGCAGGTTGTCCAGGTCGTGCGAGGTGTAGATGTTGTTGAAGCCGGTGAGCGCGTTGTCGTAGGACGAACGCAGCCGGATGCCGAAGGACTCGTCGCTCAGGCTGAGGTCGGGGGCGACCGGGTTGGCGAGCGCGGCGCTGATCAGCGCGCGCTGCTGCGAGGTGGCGTTCTTGGCCAGCGAGAACTGCTGCAGGGCGCGGGTCGAGCGGACCAGTTCGCGGTTGTTGGACGCGAGCGCGATGTCCTGGGTGATGGACAGCAGGTCGCGGATGATCACGTCGTAGGCGGTGATCGTCGCCTGGATGTTCTGGTTGTTCTGGTACGGGTTGCCACGCGCGTCGGAGACCGAGTTCAGGTCCTTGCGGATCTGGAAGAGCAGCGCCTTTCCGCCGGAGAGTTCGAGGTTCTCGAACTTGTCCGAGGACGCGGTGAAGGTGCGGCTGAGGTCGTCGGTGACCTTGCGGGCGGCGACGATGTCGTCGTCCAGCGGCGCGTTGGGCTTGTTGGTGATCGGGCCCGCGCTGACGTCCCGCTCGTTCTGCAGGGCGTTGGCGAGGTCGGTCGCCTTCTTGGCCAGGTCGGAGAGGTTGGCCATCTGGGCCAGCTGCTGCGAGGTCTCGAGCGAGGTCTGGATGCGCAGGCCACCGAGGACGAGCGCGACCAGCACCGGGAGCGCGAGCAGGGCGATCAGCTTGCTGCGGATCCGCCAGTTGCGCATGGCCAGCCGGCTCATGCCCTTGGCGCGGCGGCGGGTGAGGGTGGTGCGGAGCTTGTCCCGGGCCGACTTCCGGCCGGTGCCCTCGTCCTCCGGCCCGCCGATCACGTCGGGTGCCGGTTCGGCCGGGCCGCCGAGGGCCGCCGCCTGCTGGGGGGCTGTCGCGGGCTCGCGCGACTCCGGGTCACCCGCGGCGCCGCTACCCCTTTTGAAACGTCCCTGCACTGGCGTCGCAACCTCTGGACCGGGCGTCCCGCCGCGTCGCCACGGCCTGGACGGTGTCGAGTTTCCATCCGCACCCCGGCCGGTCCGGGAGAGCGGGTCACCGGGGTGGACAGCTCCCTACCCACGGTCCGTGGCATTCCAGCACAGCCGGGGAATCCCAACAAGGGCCGCCAGGGCGCGCCGGGCGACACTACCCACCGCGCGCGGGATCTCACTGACTGTGCGGTAACCGGACCGGAATACCGCCTTTTTCGGACACTCGTCAGATACATGCCAAGCCCGCCCGAGATCAACAGGAGTCGCAGAGCTTCGGGTATGCCCGATATATCCGATATGCCGGTAAAACCTGATGAAGCGATATGTCGGATATCAGCGATATGTTCTGTGATTTGTGACCAAAATCACAGATGAATGTGTAGCTTTGGTCACGGTGACTGTGGAAAGAGATCCGTAACCTGGCTGTATCCGGAGCACGGCCCCGATCAGCCTGCCCAGAATCTCCCCGAATCACTCAGGCCGGTGCCGATCACTGTCGGTCGCCGGCCACGACCTTGAGGTGCTGACGAGATGTCCCAGGCGAACACGGCCTCCAACTCCACGGCGAACCCGCGTCGGACGACGCTGGCCTCGGTCGAGGACTTCACCAAGATCCCCGGCGCCCGCAAGGCCGAGGACGTGGTGACCTACGCCACCGAGCTGCCGACGAACACCGCCAACCCGCGCCGCACCGTCCTGATGGTCGCCCCGAAGGTGAACGTCCCGCAGGACTGAACGGTTCCGCCTGCCGTGAAGGGGCGCCGCCACACCCGTGGCGGCGCCCCTTTCGGTGTTCGCGCGCCCGCAACCCACCCCAACCGGGGCAAAGCGGCCAGGTCAGGGCCCACGCGATAGCCTGGTCAGCGATTGAGCGGGGCCGGGCCCGGACGGGCGCGGTGCCCACCAGCGCCCGGGCGCGCCCGGGCGGCCGTCGAAGCGAGGGGTAGCCCAGCCGTGCGCATTGCCAGGTTTTCCGTCCGGGAAGGGAGCCCTGCCGCCGGCAGCGTCTCCTTCGGTGTGGTCGAGGGGGACCCGGCCCAGCCCGAGTCGCTGGTCGTCCACGCCCTGGCCGGCCACCCGTTCGGCCAGCCGCAGCCGACCGGCGAGAGCTACCGGCTGCAGGACGTCCGGCTGCTCAGCCCGATGCTCCCGAACAAGATCGTCGCGGTCGGCCGCAACTACGCGGCGCACGCCGCCGAGCTGGGCAACGACGTCCCGGACGTCCCGCTCACCTTCTTCAAGCCGTCCACCGCGGTGGTCGGCCCGACCGAGGCGATCGCCTACCCGCCGTTCTCCTCGGACGTCCAGCACGAGGCCGAACTGGCCGTGGTGATCGGCCGGATGTGCCGAGAGGTGCCGCTGGACCGGGTGCCCGAGGTGATCCTCGGCTACACCTGCGCCAACGACGTCACCGCGCGCGACGTCCAGCAGCGCGAGGGCCAGTGGGCCCGCGCCAAGGGCTTCGACACCTCCTGCCCGCTCGGCCCGTGGATCGAGACCGACCTCGACCCGGCCGACCTCGCGGTCACCTGCACGGTCAACGGCGAGCTGCGGCAGACCGGCCGCACCTCCCTGATGGTCCGCTCGGTCGCCGAGCTGATCGTCCACATCTCCGAGGCCATGACGCTGCTGCCCGGCGACGTCATCCTCACCGGCACGCCCGCAGGGGTGGGCCCGCTCAACGTCGGCGACGAGGTCGCCGTCTCCATCGAAGGCATCGGCACTCTCACCAACAAGGTGATCAAGCGTGGCTAACACAAACCCGGACGTCCGGGTTCGCTTCTGTCCGTCCCCGACCGGGAACCCGCACGTGGGCCTGGTCCGCACCGCCCTCTTCAACTGGGCCTTCGCCCGCCACAACGGCGGCACGATGGTCTTCCGGATCGAGGACACCGACTCGGCCCGCGACTCCGAGGAGTCGTACGAGCAGCTGCTCGACGCCATGAAGTGGCTGGGCTTCGACTGGGACGAGGGCCCGGAGATCGGCGGCCCGCACGCGCCGTACCGCCAGTCGCAGCGGATGGACATCTACGCCGACGTCGCCCGCCGCCTGCACGAGGCCGGCCACGCGTACCACTGCTACTGCTCCACCGAGGAGCTGGACGCCCGCCGCGAGGCCGCCCGCGCGGCCGGCAAGCCGTCCGGCTACGACGGCCACTGCCGCGAGCTGACCGCCGACCAGGTCGCGGTCTACAAGCTGGAGAAGCGCGAGCCGATCCTGCGCTTCCGGATGCCGGACACCACGATCGCCTTCGACGACCTGGTGCGCGGCACGCTCAGCTTCGAGCCGGAGAACGTGCCCGACTACGGCATCGTCCGGGCGAACGGCGCGCCGCTGTACACCCTGGTCAACCCGGTGGACGACGCCCTGATGGGCATCACCCACGTGCTCCGCGGCGAGGACCTGCTCTCCTCCACCCCGCGCCAGATCGCGCTCTACGCGGCGCTGGCCGAGATCGGCGTCGGCGACGGCGCCACCCCGCGCTTCGGCCACCTGCCGTACGTGATGGGCGAGGGCAACAAGAAGCTCTCCAAGCGCGACCCGCAGGCCTCGCTCAACCTCTACCGGGAGCGCGGCTTCATCCCGGAGGGCCTGCTCAACTACCTCTCGCTGCTGGGCTGGTCGCTGTCCGCGGACGACGACATCTTCTCGGTGGAGCAGCTGGTCGAGGCGTTCGACATCGCGGACGTCAACGCCAACCCGGCCCGCTTCGACCTGAAGAAGTGCGAGCACATCAACGCCGAGCACCTGCGCAAGCTGGCGCCGGAGGACTTCGTCCGCCGCCTGGTGCCGTACCTGCAGGCCCCCGGCCTGCTGCCGGCCGAGCCGACCGCCGAGCAGCTGGAGCTGCTGGCCAAGGTGGCGCCGCTCACCCAGGAGCGGATGGTCGTCCTGAGCGAGATCGTCGCCATGGCGGGCTTCCTGTTCGTCGCCCCCGAGGACTTCGCCCTCGACCCGGACGACGCGGCCAAGGTGCTCACCGCGGACGCCCGGCCGGTGCTGGAGGCCAGCATCGCGGCGCTGGAGGCGCTGGCGGACTTCACCCCGGACCCGATCCAGGCCGCGCTGCGCGAGGCCCTGGTGGAGGGCCTGGGCATCAAGCCCAAGTTCGCCTTCACCCCGCTGCGGGTGGCGGTGACCGGCCGGCGGGTCTCCCCGCCGCTGTTCGAGTCGATGGAGCTGCTCGGGCGCCCCGAGACGCTGCGCCGGCTGAAGGCCGCGCTGGCCGTCCTCCCGGCGGCCTGAGCGGCCGCCTGAGCGTCCCCGCGCACCCCTCGGGCCCGGCCTCACCGCCGGGCCCGAGGCGTCCCCGGACGTCACCGGCCGACCGCCCGCGCGCTGCCTGGGGTTATCGATTTTGGAGCCAGGGCAGACGTCGGGTAATGTTCTTTCTGCGCCGCCCGGGAGGGAACGGACGAGGGAGCGAAAGCCCCCCGGCCGGGACCGAACGAGAGGCGCAACGCCTGAGAAGATCCCGACGAGGGTTCAACTCTGGTGGGGTATGGTGTAATTGGCAGCACGAGTGATTCTGGTTCATTTAGTCTAGGTTCGAGTCCTGGTACCCCAGCGCAGTACAGTGGTGACGCAGTACCGCACAATTGAAGATCCAAGCCCCCGTTGTGTAGCGGCCTAGCACGCTGCCCTCTCACGGCAGTAGCGCCGGTTCGAATCCGGTCGGGGGTACTGATCCCGCAAGGGATCGCCAGGAAGCCCCCGTTGTGTAGCGGCCTAGCACGCTGCCCTCTCACGGCAGTAGCGCCGGTTCGAATCCGGTCGGGGGTACCAGAGCAGGAAGCCGGTGGGTTCGCCCACCGGCGCTTGCTTTGTGTTGGGGTATGGTGTAATTGGCAGCACGAGTGATTCTGGTTCATTTAGTCTAGGTTCGAGTCCTGGTACCCCAGCCAGAAAAGGAAGGCCCCGGTCGCCCGGGGTCTTTTTTGTTTTCCCGGCACCGGGAATCCGGCACGACCGAAGGGCCCCGCGCGACATTGAGCGGGGCCCATTCCGTTTTTCGGTGCGGTGGGGGAGTGGGGGATCGGTGACAGGGGTGGTCAGCTGCGCCGCAGGGCCTCGGTGAGCCGGTTGGCGGCCTCGATGATGGCCTGGGCGTGCAGCCGGCCCGGGTGGCGGGTCAGCCGCTCGATCGGGCCGGAGACCGAGACGGCGGCGACCACGCGGTTGGAGGGGCCGCGGACGGGCGCGGAGACGGACGCGACGCCCGGCTCCCGCTCGCCGATCGACTGGGCCCAGCCGCGCCGCCGCACGCCGCTCAGCGCGGTGGCGGTGAAGCGGGCGCCCTGGAGGCCCCGGTGGAGCCGCTCGGGCTCCTCCCAGGCCAGCAGGACCTGGGCGGCCGAGCCGGCCTTCATCGGCAGGGTGCTGCCGACCGGGACGGTGTCCCGCAGTCCGGAGAGCCGCTCGGCGGCGGCGACGCAGATCCGCATCTCGCCCTGCCGGCGGTAGAGCTGTGCGCTCTCGCCGGTGACGTCGCGCAGGTGGGTCAGGACCGGGCCCGCGGTGGCGAGCAGCCGGTCCTCGCCCGCCGCGGCGGAGAGTTCGGACAGCCGGGGGCCGAGGATGAACCGGCCCTGCATGTCCCTGGTGACCAGACGGTGGTGTTCGAGTGCGACGGCGAGTCGGTGGGCCGTGGGGCGCGCCAGACCGGTGGCGGCGACCAGCCCCGCCAACGTGGCGGGGCCCGACTCCAGTGCGCTCAGCACCAGAGCGGCCTTGTCGAGCACGCCGACGCCGCTAGAGTTGTCCATGCGCTAAGACTGCAGTCTCATTCCGCGAGACGCAAGTTCAATCTTCCGCGAAAAGCGCCACTCTGGATGCAGCAGCCCGGGAGACATCCAGGATGCGGCCCCGTCACGGTGTCCGCATCGTGGACACCGATCCGGCGTGCAGGTCGCGCGAAGCGTGCCGCACAGGGCAGCGACAGCTTTGACCCCGACGACACGAGAAGGCCGGCAACGCGGCCGGCTGGAGGGAACCCGATGGGACGGACACTCGCAGAGAAGGTCTGGGACGACCACGTCGTGCGGCGCGCGGAGGGCGAGCCCGACCTGCTCTTCATCGATCTGCACCTGCTCCACGAGGTGACCAGCCCGCAGGCCTTCGACGGCCTCCGGCTCGCCGGGCGCACGGTCCGCCGCACCGATCTCACGATCGCCACCGAGGACCACAACACCCCGACCCTGGACATCGACAAGCCGATCGCCGACCCGGTCTCCCGCGTCCAGCTGGAGACCCTGCGCAAGAACGCCGCCGAGTTCGGCGTCCGGATCCACTCCCTCGGCGACGTCGAGCAGGGCGTCGTGCACGTCGTCGGCCCCCAGCTGGGCCTGACCCAGCCCGGCACCACCGTGGTCTGTGGCGATTCCCACACCTCCACCCACGGCGCGTTCGGCGCGCTGGCGTTCGGCATCGGCACCAGCCAGGTCGAGCACGTGCTGGCCACCCAGACCCTGCCGCTGGCCCCGTTCCGGACGATGGCGATCACCGTCGAGGGCGAGCTGCCGGAGGGCGTCACCGCCAAGGACCTGATCCTGGCGATCATCGCCCGGATCGGCACCGGCGGCGGCCAGGGCTACGTCCTGGAGTACCGCGGCTCGGCGATCCGCGGCCTCTCCATGGAGGCCCGGATGACCGTCTGCAACATGTCCATCGAGGCGGGCGCCCGGGCCGGCATGATCGCCCCCGACGAGACCACCTTCGCCTACCTGGAGGGCCGCCCGCACGCTCCCCAGGGCGAGGACTGGGACGCCGCCGTCGCGTACTGGAAGACCCTGGTCACCGACGAGGACGCGGTCTTCGACCACGAGATCTTCATCGACGCCGCCGAGCTGACCCCGTTCGTGACCTGGGGCACCAACCCCGGCCAGGGCGCCCCGCTCGGCGCCGACGTGCCCGACCCGGCCTCCTTCGCCGACCCGCAGGAGCGGATCGCCGCCGAGAACGCCCTGAAGTACATGGGCCTGGAGGCCGGCACCCCGCTGCGCGAGGTCGCGGTCGACGCGGTCTTCGTCGGCTCCTGCACCAACGGGCGGATCGAGGACCTGCGGGCCGCCGCCGCCATCCTGGAGGGCCGCCGGGTCGCCGACGGCGTGCGGATGCTGGTCGTCCCCGGCTCCGTCCGGGTCGCCCTGCAGGCCGTCGAGGAGGGCCTGGACAAGGTGTTCACCGCGGCCGGCGCCGAGTGGCGGCACGCGGGCTGCTCGATGTGCCTGGGCATGAACCCCGACCAGCTGGCCCCCGGCGAGCGCTGCGCCTCCACCTCGAACCGCAACTTCGAGGGCCGCCAGGGCAAGGGCGGCCGCACCCACCTGGTCTCCCCGCAGGTCGCCGCCGCGACCGCCGTCCTGGGCCGCCTGGCGGCCCCCGCCGATCTGGCGTCCGGCGCCGCCCTGGAGGTCTGAGCAGCATGGAGAAGTTCACCACCCACACCGGCCGGGCCGTCCCGCTGCGCCGCAGCAACGTCGACACCGACCAGATCATCCCGGCCCACTGGCTCAAGAAGGTCACCCGTTCCGGTTTCGAGGACGGGCTGTTCGAGGCCTGGCGCAAGGACGAGTCGTTCATCCTCAACCGGCCCGAGCGGCGGGGCGCCACCGTCCTGGTGACCGGTCCCGAGTTCGGCACCGGCTCCTCCCGCGAGCACGCCGTCTGGGCGCTCCAGAACTACGGCTTCCACGCGGTGATCTCCTCGCGCTTCGCCGACATCTTCCGCGGCAACTCGCTGAAGAACGGCCTGCTCACCGTGGTGCTCCCGCAGGAGACCGTGGAGCGGCTGTGGGAGCTCACCGAGGCCGACCCGGAGACCGAGATCACCGTCGACCTGGAGGCCCGCGAGGTGCGCGCCGAGGGCGTCACCGCCTCCTTCGAACTGGACGACAACGTCCGGTGGCGGCTGCTCAACGGCCTCGACGACATCAGCATCACCCTGCGGAACGAGGCCGACATCGCGGCGTTCGAGGCGACCCGCCCGGCCTTCAAGCCGCGCACCCTGCCGGTGGCCTGAGATCCCCCCAGGAACAAGCATTCTGACGATCCGCCGGATGGCCCGCCTCCCCCTCGGGGGGGCGGGCCATCCGGCGTTCCGGGGCGGGAGTTGTCCCGCCCCGGCCGCCCCCGGATTGCCGATTCGGGAATGCGGCAGAGGGGCCCGCGCATGCACAACTGCGGGTAGATGGCACAATCAGTGCATGCACCGGCACCATGAACCTCCGTACGCGGGCGGCGAACCCGCGTCACCGGAGTCCACGGGCCGGGGATCCGAACGCCGAATTGACGATCGGCCGGACGCCGCCACCTCACCTGCTGAGGGGCCGGACGACCCGGAAGTCGCAGCGCTCTTCGCGCTTGTGGCCGAGCGGTTGAAGCAAGCTCACGACCGCGTGCATGCGCTGAACGTGTCTGCCGATGCAAAGACCGCTCTCACCCGTCAACTGCTCATCGTCACGGAGACCGCCAAGCGCGATCTTCCCGGGGCGGCGCGGCGGTTGAGTCGCTTTGTGCAGGACCTCGACGAGGGGCGCCCGCCCGTCGACTGAGGTCGCCGACGCGCAAATCCATTGCGACACTAGGGTGATTCGCGCGTTTGGTAATTGAAAGTCCGCAGATACATACCTAACGTGCGAAATGAACGGATGGAATCATCCGGCGCCCGTTTCCGAAGGGGAAGACGTGAACAAGGCTCAGCTTGTCGAAGCGGTGGCCGAGCAGCTGGGCGGTCGCAAGGCTGCCGCAGAGGCCGTCGACGCAGTGCTCGACACCATGGTGCGCGCCGTCGTGGCCGGTGACCGGGTCTCGGTCACCGGTTTCGGCACCTTTGAGAAGGTCGAGCGCTCCGCGCGCTTCGCCCGCAACCCGCAGACCGGCGAGAAGGTCAAGGTCAAGAAGACCTCGGTGCCCCGCTTCCGTCCGGGCCAGGGCTTCAAGGACCTGGTCAGCGGCAGCAAGAAGCTGCCGAAGGAAGGCCCCTCGGTGAAGAAGGCCCCCAAGGGCTCCCTCACCCCGGGCAAGAGCGGTGTCGCCGCGACCCCCGCCGCCAAGCGCGCCGCCACCAAGCGTGCCGCCGCTGCCGCCACCCCGGCCGCCGCGACCAAGGCCGCCGCCACCAAGGCCGCCGCGACCAAGAAGACGGCCGCCGCCGCCAAGAAGGCGACCACCACCGCCGCCGCGAAGAAGACCACCGCGACCGCGACCAAGAAGACGGCCGCCGCCGCCAAGAAGGCGACCACCACCGCTGCCGCGAAGAAGACCACCGCGACCGCGACCAAGAAGACGGCCGCCGCCGCCAAGAAGGCGACCACCACCGCCGCCGCCAAGAAGACCACCGCGACCGCCAAGAAGGCGACCGCCACGGCCAAGAAGACGGCTCCGGCGAAGAAGACCGCCACCCGCAAGACCACCGCGCGCAAGACCACCGCGAAGTAGTCTCCGCGCGTCCTCCACGGACGGCCTTCGAGAGCCGTGGCGCCGCCCAGCACCGGGAATTCCGGGACGGGCCGACGCCACGGCTCTTCGCTTTTCCGGCGCCGGATTCCCCGGCGGGCCCGGGCTCAGGCCTCGGCCGGGTCCGGGAAGGTCTGGAGCGTCACGAAGACCACCCGGCGGGCGTCGCCCGCGCCCTCGGTGCGGATCCGCACCCGCTGGCCCGGACGGAGCAGCCGCAGGCCGCCGGCGTCGAAGGCGGCCGCGTCGAACGGCACCGGGGTCCCGTCGTCGAGCAGCACGGAGCCGGCCCGGGTGGCGGGGTCGAAGGTGAACGCGGTGGCCTGCATGCGAGCAGCATAGCGAGCACCACCGACAGTCCCGGGCGGCGTCCCGGCCGGGCGGGTCGGCGCGCCGCCGCGGCGGCTCAGCGCGGTCCGGACGGCCCCTGGAGGGGCAGGTAGCCGAGCCGGGTCGCCAGGGCGCGAGTGTGCGGGCCGACGCCGAGCGCCAGCGCCTCGGCCAGGTCGTCCCCGGTGTCGACGTCCCGGCGGACCGACTCCACGCCGGGCAGCCGCAGTTCACGGGCGCCGCCGGCGGCGTGCCGGGCCCGCGAGCCGTCCCCGAACGCGGGGGCGAGCGGGCTGCCCGGGGCACAGGCCAGCAGCGTCGTGCCCAGCCCGGGCGCGTCCGGCAGGAACGCCCGGCCGGCGGCCGGCACGGCGGCCAGCACCCGGCCCAGTTCGGCCGGCCGCAGCGCCGGCAGGTCCGCCGAGAGCGCGGCCAGCGGGGCGCGCGGCGCGAGGAGCAGCGCGGTCGCCGCGCCGTGCGCCAGCGCGTCGTTGAGTCCGCCGCCCGGCTCGTCGCCGACCACCAGCGCGCCGAGCGCGGCCAGCCGCTCCCCAGCGGCGGCGTCCCGGGTGACCACCAGCACCCGGCCGACGCCGGGCGCGGCCAGCGCCGCGGTGACGGTGTCCAGGGCGAAGGAGAGCGCGAGATCGGGGCGGTGCGGGCCGGCGAACGGGGCGAGCCGGGACTTGGCCCGGGCGAGCGATTTGAGCGGCAGCACCAGCGACCAGCCGGCGGCGGGTGCGGCGGGCGCGACGGGCCCGCTGGGGCGTACGGTGTCCTGGGTCATCGGCGTCATTGTGACGCCGGTCCCGGAACCCTCGCCAGGCCGTCCGAGCTGTGCGGACGTGCGTTTGATCACGCCCGCCCGACGCGCTGGCGGGGTCGCTCGACAGCCGGTCAGCGGTCGGGCGAGACTGTTCCGCGCCCGGGCCCGGTACCGGGGCCGCGCAAACGTCGACGACCGCGGCACCCCACGTGCCGCTCGGATGAGGAGGACCTGGGGTGGCCCGCCGCTCGTACGCCAGCTTCGGCAACGCCGACTACGGCATCTGGTACCGCTTCGCGGCCGTGCTGGTGAAGCCGGTGACGACCGCCCTGGTCAAGCCCGACTGGCGGGGCTGGGAGCACCTCCCGAAGGAGGGCGGCTTCATCGCCGCGGTCAACCACAACTCGATCATCGACCCGCTCGTGTACGCGCACTGGCAGTACAACAGCGGGCGGCCGCCGCGGATCCTCGGCAAGTCCTCGCTGTTCTCGGTGCCGTTCATCGGCTTCATGCTCCGCAAGACCGGCCAGATCCCGGTCTTCCGCGAGTCGACCGACGCGGCGCAGGCCTTCCGGGCCGCCATCGACGCGGTCAACCGGGGCCAGTGCGTGCAGTTCTACCCGGAGGGCACGCTCACCCGGGACCCGGACCTGTGGCCGATGACCGGCAAGAGCGGCGTCGCCCGGGTCGCGCTGATGACCGGCGCGCCGGTCATCCCGGTCGCCCACTGGGGCGCCCACGAGATCATCCCGCCGTACGGCAGGGGCGCCTCCGGGAAGGGCAAGTTCAACCTCTTCCCGCGCCACAAGGTGATCGTGGCGGCCGGGCCGGCCGTCGACCTGAGCAAGTACCAGGGCCAGGAGCTGACCTCGCAGGTGCTCCGGGACGCCACCGAGGACATCATGGCGGCGATCACCGCCGTGCTCGCCGAGGTCCGCGGCGAGGAGGCCCCCGCCGAGCGGTACGACATGCGGGAGGCCGCCCGCAAGCGGGCCGTCGCGGCGGAGGCCCGCCGGGAGCGGACCGTCGGCCGGGGCGGCGACCAGACCGAGGAGGACGCCAAGTGACCCGCTGCGCCGTGTTCGGAACCGGCTCCTGGGGCACCGCCTTCGCGATGGTGCTCGCCGACGCCGGCTGCGAGGTGACCCTCTGGGGCCGCCGCCAGGAGCTGGCGGACGCCGTCAACGCCACCCACACCAACCCGGACTACCTGCCCGGGATCCCGCTGCCGGCCACGGTCCGGGCCACCACCGACCCCGCCGAGGCGCTGGCCGGCGCGGACTTCGCGGTGCTCGTGGTGCCCTCACAGACGCTGCGCGAGAACCTGGCCGCCTGGGCGCCGCTGCTGGAGCCGCAGACCGTCCTGGTCAGCCTGATGAAGGGCATCGAACTCGGCACCGCGAAGCGGATGAGCGAGGTCATCGGCGAGGTCGCCAAGGTCGGCCCGGAGCGGATCGCGGTGGTCAGCGGGCCCAACCTGGCCCGCGAGATCGCCAACCGGCAGCCCGCGGCCAGCGTGGTCGCCTGCACCGACGAGGCGGTCGCCAAGCGGCTCCAGGCCGCCTGCCACACGCCGTACTTCCGGCCGTACACCAACACCGACGTGGTCGGCTGCGAGCTCGGCGGCGCGGTCAAGAACGTGATCGGCCTGGCGGTCGGCATGGCCAACGGCATGGGGCTCGGCGACAACACCAAGGCGACGCTGATCACCCGCGGGCTGGCCGAGACCACCCGGCTCGGGGTGGCGCTCGGCGCCGACCCGCTCACCTTCGCCGGGCTCGCCGGGATGGGCGACCTGGTGGCGACCTGCTCCTCGCCGCTGTCCCGCAACAACACCTTCGGCACCAACCTGGGCCGCGGGATGACGCTGGCGGAGGCCACCGCGGCCACCAAGCAGACCGCGGAGGGCGTCAAGTCCTGCGAGTCGGTGCTCGACCTGGCCCGGCGGATCGGCGTCGACATGCCGATCGTCGAGGCGGTGGTGGAGGTCGTGCACAACGGCCGGCCCACCCAGGAGGCGCTCCAGACGCTGATGTCCCGTTCGGCCAAGCCGGAACGCCGCTGAGCGGCGCCGGGGGGCAGCCGCCGGGTCGGTCGCCTTGGTTTATCCAAGTACCGGGTACGCTCGCCTCGATATGAGCATCGAACAGACCTCCCAGAACCCGTCCGCGAAGCCGCGGGTCGCCGTCGTCTTCGGCGGCCGCAGCTCCGAGCACGCCATCTCGGTCTCCACCGCGGGCAGCGTGCTGAAGGCGATCGACCGCGACAAGTACGAGGTGCTGCCGATCGGCATCACCCACGAGGGCCGCTGGGCGCTGGTCAGCGACGAGCCGGCCCGGATGGCCATCACCGACGGCCGGCTGCCGGACGTCGACCACGTCGCCGAGTCCACCGAGGGCCAGGTCGCGCTGCCGGTCGGCCCCGGCAGCCGCGAGGTGGTCTGGAGCGAGCCCGGCGCCGCCCCCAAGGCGCTCGGCGAGGTGGACGTGGTCTTCCCGCTGCTGCACGGCCCCTGGGGCGAGGACGGCACCCTGCAGGGCCTGCTGGAGCTCTCCGGCGTGCCGTACGTCGGCAACGGCGTGCTCGCCAGCGCGGTCGGCATGGACAAGGAGTTCACCAAGCGCCTGCTGGCCTCGCACGGCCTCAACGTCGGGCGCTACACGGTCGTCGGGCCGCGCGAGTGGGACACCGAGGAGGGCCGCGCCGCCGTCCGCGAGCGGGCCGCCGACCTCGGCCTGCCGCTGTTCGTGAAGCCCTGCCGGGCCGGCTCCAGCATGGGCATCACCAAGGTCAAGGACCTCTCCGACCTCGACCGCGCGATCGAGGAGGCCCGCCGGCACGACCCCAAGCTGATCATCGAGGCGGGCGTCTCCGGCCGCGAGATCGAGTGCGCGGTGCTGGAGTTCGAGGACGGCCCGCAGGCCAGCGTCCCGGCCGAGGTGCTGGTCGGCGGCGGCTACGAGTTCTACGACTTCGAGGCCAAGTACATCGACTCCTCCGAGGTCCGGATCCCGGCCGAGCTCGTCGAGGCGGAGACCGCCGAGATCCGCCGCCAGGCGATCGCCGCGTTCGAGGCGCTCGGCTGCGAGGGCCTGGCCCGGGTGGACTTCTTCCTGCTGGAGGACGGCAGCTGGATGGTCAACGAGGTCAACACGATGCCCGGCTTCACCCCGATCTCGGCCTACCCGAAAATGTGGGAGGCCAGCGGCCTGTCCTACCCGGAGCTGATCGACCGGCTGCTGCAGGCGGCGCTGCGCCGCTCGACCGGCCTGCGGTAGTCCCCGCCCGGACATGGCCGGAGGGCGGCCCCGGAACCCCGGGACCGCCCTCCGCGCAACGCCTGGCCGGAGCCTAGGGGATGGTCGCCTTCACCACGCCGGTGAGGGCGGCGGCGGCGTCCAGCGGGTTGGCCATGGCCCCGCCCGGCACGGTCACCTCGACGAAGGCGGCGCGCTGGGTCGCGGTGAACCGGTAGCCGCCGTCCTTCAGTGGCTCGGGCCACCAGGTGACGTCGTCGATGGTCGGGGAGATCTCCTTCTGCTTCTCCTCGACCAGCCCCTCGGGGTGCGGCACCCCGCAGCGCAGCACGATGCGCGGCGAGGAGGCCCAGGCGGCGACGTACGGGGAGGCGGTGGCCGGGTCCTTGCGCGGGTGGCCGAGCAGCTCCCGCGGCAGCGCGTCGGCGAGCGCCCGGCAGTACTCGGCGGCCTTGCCGCGGGGCTCGGGGGTTTCGACCCGCTCCTCGGGCGTGCCCCAGCTGCCGAGCAGCACCACGACGGTGCAGGCCAGCGCGAGCGGCACCGCCAGCCAGCGGATCGGGGCCGGCAGTGCCGCCAGGAAGCGGGGGGCGCGGAGTTCTCGGGTCACCCGCCGATGGTAGTCGCGCCCTACAGGTGGACCACCGGACAGGTCAGGGTGCGGGTGATGCCCTCGATCTTCTGGATGCTCGCGACGACCAGGCGGCCCAGGTCGTCCACGGTCTCGGCCTCGGCCCGGACGATCACGTCGTAGGGGCCGGTGACGTCCTCGGCCTGGGTGACCCCGGCGATCTTGGCGATGGACTCGGCGACGGCGCTGGCCTTGCCGACCTCGGTCTGAATCAGGATGTAGGCCTGTACCACGGGGACCTCCCGGCGGCTGGGTACGGGGTTCGCCGCCGTGCTCGCCCGGTCAGGCGTCGGGGGGTGGAAACGGGCTCACCGGCAGTCTGATCACCACGCTACCGCGCAGCGGGGCGGGGAGGGGAGACCTGTGCGCCGTCGGAGGGCGTACGCTGCGCGCGGAAGCGCCCGGGCCGCACGACGCGGGCGCTCGATCGATCGAAACCGAGAGGACGGCAGATGCAGGGGACCGTGGGCGAGCTCGGCGAGTTCGGACTCATCAGGGAGCTGACCGCCCGGGTACCGCTCACCGACGTGGTCGACCTCGGCCCGGGTGACGACGCCGCGGTGGTGAAGGCCCCGGACGGCCGGGTGGTGGCCACCACGGACGTGCTGATCGAGAACCGGCACTTCCGCCGGGACTGGTCCACCGCCTACGACGTGGGCCGCAAGGCCGCCGCGCAGAACCTGGCCGACGTCGCCGCGATGGGCGCGGTGCCGACCGCCATCCTGCTGGGCCTGGTGGCGCCGGCCGACCTGCCGACCACCTGGGCCACCGAGCTGATGGACGGGCTGCGGGACGAGTGCCAGGTGGCCGGGGCGACGGTGGTCGGCGGCGACGTGGTGCGCGGGGACACCATCACGCTGGCCATCACGGCGCTCGGGGATCTGCAGGGGCGCGCGCCGGTGACGCGCGCCGGTGCCCAGGTGGGCGACGTGGTCGCGGTCACCGGCTGGCTGGGCTGGTCGGCGGCCGGGCTGACGGTCCTGCAGCGCGGCTTCCGCTCGCCGCGGGCCTTCGTCGAGGCGCACCGCCGCCCGGAGCCGCCGTACCACGCCGGCCCGGCCGGGGCGGAGTTGGGCGCCACCTCGATGATCGACGTGAGCGACGGCCTGGTGGCCGACCTCGGGCACGTGGCCCGGGCGAGCGGGGTGGACATCGACCTGCGGGCGGCGGACTTCGACGTCCCGACCCAGATGGCGGACATCGGCCAGGCGGTCGGGGTCGACCCGCTGGTCTGGGTGCTCTCCGGCGGCGAGGACCACGCGATCGTCGCGACCTTCCCGCGCGGGGTCCAACTGTCGGCCCGCTGGCGGGTGGTGGGCGAGGTGATCGGCCGGGCGCGGGCGGCGCGCGGCGGCCGGGTGACGGTGGACGGCGCGGCCTGGGACCGGGTCGGCGGCTGGGACCACTTCGCGGAGTGAGCGGTCGGGCCGCGACGGGGCGTCGCTGACGCGCCGTCGGTTCCTGGACGGCTCCCGGTCGGCTCGTCGTCGGGGCGGGGCGGGGGTCGGACGGGGCGCGCGACGGGGGCGCGCGACGCTCCGGGCGCGTCCCGCGAACCGGCTCCGGACGGGGTGAGCGCGTAGGCTGACGGGAGCCGGACCGCCCGCCTCCGACGCGAGTGGCCTGGACCACTGTGGTCTGAACCACTTCTGAGCGGGAGAGCCCACCCCCATGCGCATCGGTGTCCTGACCAGCGGCGGCGACTGCCCCGGCCTGAACGCGGTGATCCGCTCCGTGGTGCACCGGGGCACCGATGTGCACGGCGACGAGATCCTCGGCATCGAGGACGGCTTCCTCGGCCTGATCGAGGGCCGCACCCGCCCGGTCTCGCACGAGGACGTCACCGGCCTGCTGACCCTCGGCGGCACCATCCTCGGCTCGGCCCGGGTGCAGCGCGAGCGGATCGCCTGGGCGGTGGACAACGCCAAGACCCTCGCCCGGGACATCGGCATCGACGCGCTGATCGCGATCGGCGGCGAGGGCACGCTCACCGCCGCCCGGCTGTTCAGCGAGGCCGGACTGCCGGTGGTCGGCGTCCCGAAGACGATCGACAACGACATCGACGCCACCGACGTCACCTTCGGCTTCGACACCGCCGTGCACGTCGCGACCGAGGCGATCGACCGGCTCAAGACCACCGCCGAGTCGCACCAGCGCGTCATGGTCGTCGAGTTGATGGGGCGGCACACCGGCTGGATCACCCTCACCGCCGGCATGGCGGGCGGCGCGCACGGCATCCTGATCCCGGAGAAGCCCTTCGACATCGAGGGGGTGGCCCGGATGGTCGAGGACCGCTTCGCCCGCGGCAAGAAGTTCGCCATCATCGCGGTCGCGGAGGGGGCCTCCCCGATGCCCGGCACCATGCGCTTCGACCACGGCGACGTCGACCGGTTCGGGCACCGCACCTTCGGCGGGATCGGCAACCGGCTCGCCCACGAGCTGGAGGACCTGCTCGGCAAGGAGGCCCGCCCGGTCATCCTCGGCCACGTCCAGCGCGGCGGCACCCCGACCGCCCGGGACCGGGTGCTCGCCACCCGGTTCGGCTGGCACGCGGTGGAGGCCGTCCACGCGGGCGCGTTCGGCCACTTCACCGCGCTGCGCCGCAA
This sequence comes from Kitasatospora sp. NPDC093806, assembly GCF_040683335.1. Classification (NCBI taxonomy): domain Bacteria; kingdom Bacillati; phylum Actinomycetota; class Actinomycetes; order Kitasatosporales; family Streptomycetaceae; genus Kitasatospora; species Kitasatospora sp. NPDC093806. The sequence continues at coordinate 78,596 of NZ_JBFBDO010000018.1, read as the reverse complement.
CGACATCCGGCTGGTGCCGATCGCCGACGCGGTGACCCGGCTCAAGACCGTCCCGGAGGGCCGCTGGGCGGAGTCCGAGGCCGTGCTCTGACCGCGTAGGTTGGGCGTCATGGTTTCCACCGCACCCCCTCGCGTCCTGACCGTGGCCGGCTCCGACTCCGGCGGCGGCGCCGGCATCCAGGCCGACCTCAAGGCGATGCTGGCCCTCGGCGTCCACGGCATGAGCGTGATCACCGCCGTCACCGCGCAGAACTCGCTCGGCGTCCAGGGCTACTGGGAGCTGCCCGCCGAGGCCGTCCGGGCCCAGTTCCGCAGTGTGGCCGACGACATCGGTGTCCAGGCCGTCAAGACCGGCATGCTGGCCTCCACCGTGCTGGTCGAGACCGTCGCCGAACTGCTCGCCGACGTCACCGCGCCGGTCGTGGTCGACCCGGTCGGCGTCTCCAAGCACGGGGACGCGCTGCTCGCCGCCGAGGCCGTCGCCACCGTCCGGGAGAAGCTGCTGCCGGTCGCCACCCTCGCCACGCCCAACCTGCACGAGGTGACGCAACTCACCGGCCGCACCGTCGGGACCGAGGCGCAGATGCTGGACGCCGCCAAGGCGCTGCTCGACCTCGGGCCGCGCTGGGTGCTGGTCAAGGGCGGCCACCTGGAGGGCGAGGCGGCCGATCTGCTGTACGGCGGCCCGGGGGAGGAGCACTGGTACCGGGCACCGCGCTACGACAACCGGCACACCCACGGCACCGGCTGCACCCTGGCCAGCGCGATCGCGGCCGGCCTGGCCAAGGGCGAACCGCTGCCCGAGGCGGTGGCCTCGGCGAAGGCGTACATCACCGGCGCGATCGCCGGCGGCTTCGCGCTCGGCGCCGGGATCGGGCCGGTCGACCACGCCTGGCGCTGGCGCTGACGGCACCGCCCGCCGGGTGCGGACATGCCTCTGGGCGGGCCCGAGGGCCCGCCCAGTTCAGGCCGGAATACAGGAAGCCGGTCCACCCGAGGGTGAACCGGCTCACTGGAGGACCGGCATGCCGGTCTGCGCGTCAGCGCGAGACCTTACCGGCCTTGATGCACGAGGTGCAGACGTTGAGCCGCTTCGGCGTCCGCCCAATCACAGCGCGCACCGTCTGAATGTTGGGGTTCCAACGACGGGGGGTACGGCGGTGCGAGTGGGAGATGCTGTTGCCGAAGCCCGGCCCCTTGCCGCAGACGTCGCAGTTGGCAGCCACAGGAGTCACTCCAAGACTTCAGATCATTTACGTTCGAAAACCCCGCCAGACCAGCGGAGCACTCACGTGAACCGAACCGGACCAAGGGGTGAGCCTGAACCTGTTCCAGGCAACCGGAAGAGCATACAACGCTTGCTTCCGTTCAACGAAACTACCACGACCGGCCGGTTGATCGCTCCGCCCGCCGCGTCCGGCGCCGCCTCCCGGCCCCCGATAACCTGCGGGTACCACCCCTCGCCGTTCACATTCAGGCCATCACGGCGTCCCACTCCGGAGGAGACCTGGTGCTGCACACGCTCGACGCCCCGGCCGTGCGCAGCTGGTGCCAGCTGGCGCTGCGCGCGCTCGGCCAGGCCCGCGAGGAGATCGACGCACTCAACGTCTACCCCGTTCCGGACGGCGACACCGGCACCAACCTGTACCTGACCGTCGAGTCGGCCGCCGCCGAGGTGGAGAGCCGGTTCGCCGACCCGGGCACCGGCCCGGCGCCCGGCCTCGCCGAGACCGCCCGGGCGATGGCCCGCGGCGCCTTGGTCGGCGCCCGCGGCAACTCCGGGGTGATCCTCGCCCAGTGGCTGCGCGGCACCGCCGAGACGCTCGCCGCCGGCGGCGGCGCCGACCAGCTGCGGGCCGCCCTCCAGCGGGCCGCCGACTCCGCCTACCAGGCCGTCGCCGAACCGGTCGAGGGCACCCTGCTGACCGTCGCCCGGACCGCCGCCCGGGAGGCCGCCCGGGCCGGCGACGGACTCGGTCAGGTCGCCGACACCGCCTACCGGGCCGCCCGCGAGGCCCTGCGGCACACCCCCGAGCAGCTCGCCGTGCTCGCCGAGAACGGGGTGGTGGACGCCGGCGGCCGCGGCCTGGTCGCCGTCCTCGGCGCGCTCGCCGACGCGGTGGCCGGCCACCAGCCGATGGGACCGGTCGCGTTGGGCGAGGACCTCAGGGTGGTGGAGAGCTGCGGGGTGCATATCCGCCCACCCGTCACCCGCCGCCACCCTTCGTTCGAAACGCTTCGCGATGCACCCTTCGTGGGCCCCGGCCACCCCGCGTTCGAGGTGATCTACCTGCTGGACGCGCCCGACGCGGCCCTGCCCGCGCTGCGCGAACGGCTCGCCGGGCTCGGCGACTCGCTGGTCATCGGCGGCGGCGACGGCCTGTGGAACGTGCACGTCCACGTCGACGACGCGGGCGCCGCCGTCGAGGCCGGGGTCGGGGCCGGGCGCCCGCACCAGATCCGGATCACCCACTTCGCCGAGGCCGCCGCCCGCTCCGGCGCCCCCGCCGACCGGGGCGAACCCGCGCGGCCGGCCCGCGCGGTGCTCTCGGTGGTCTCCGGCGCGGGCCTGGCCGAACTCTGCGAGCAGGCCGGCGCGGTCGTCCTGCACGCCGAGCCCGGCCGCCCGCCGGCCAGCGCCGAACTCGCCGCCGCCGTCCGCCGGTCCGCCGCCCGGGAGGTCGTCCTGCTGCTCAACGACCCCGAACTGCGGGCCGCCGCCGGGGCCGCCGCCGACCAGCTGCGCGAGGAGGGCGTCCGGATCGCCGTGCTGCCCACCCGCTCGCCGGTCCAGGGCCTGGCCGCGCTCGCCGTGCACGAGGCCGGCCGGCGCTTCGACGAGGACGTGGTCGCCATGACCTCGGCGGCCGGCGCCACCCGGTACGCCGAACTGGCCGTCGCCGAGGGCGAGTCCTGGACCATGGCCGGGGTCTGCCAGGCCGGCGACGTGCTCGGGCTGATCGACGGGGACGTCGCGGTGATCGGCGCCGGCCTCGCCGAGGTCGGCGAGAGCGTGCTGGACCGGATGCTCGGCGCCGGCGGCGAACTCGTCACCCTGATCCTCGGCGAGGGCGCCCCCGCGGGCCTCGCCGAGCGGCTGGTCGGCCACGCCCGGCGGCACCGGCCGGAGGTGGACGCGATGGTCTTCCACGGCGGCCAGGAGTCGGCGCCGCTGCTCATCGGGGTGGAGTGACGGCGGGCTGACACCACCGTGCGGGGCCGGTTTGTCGGTCCGGTGGTGTAAACAGGGCCCTGATGGGCGCTCTCGATGAACCACTGACCAAGCTCGTCGGCGACCGGACCGCCAAGGTGCTCGCCGACAGCCTCAAGCTGCGCACGGTCGGAGACCTGCTGCACCACTACCCGCGCCGGTACGCCGAGCGCGGGCAGCTCACCAGCCTGGACGAGCTGGAGATCGACGAGCACGTCACCGTGCTGGCCCGGATCGAGAAGGTCACCCTGATCCCGTTCCGCGGCCGCAAGGGCGACCGGCTGGAGGTGGTCGTCACCGACGGCCGCAGCCGGCTCTCGCTGGTCTTCTTCAACCAGGGCTGGCGGCAGAAGGAGCTCAAGCCCGGCTCCCAGGGCCTGTTCGCCGGCAAGGTCGGCGTCTTCAACCGGAGCCGCCAGCTGGTCTCGCCGGACTACCAGCTCCTCGACGCCGACGCCGACTCGGACACCGCGCGGCAGTTCGCCGGCCGGCTCATCCCGGTCTACGCGGCCAGCGCGCAGATGCCCAGCTGGAAGCTCTCGCTCTGCGTCGAGACGGCGCTCACCAAGCACCTGTCCGACGTCGGCGAGCCGCTGCCCGCCGAACTGCGCGAGCGGCACGGCCTCATCCCGCTGCCCGAGGCCCTCGAACTCGTCCACCGCCCGCGCAGCCAGGCCGACCGCGAGCGGGCTCAGGACCGGCTCCGCTGGGACGAGGCGTTCGTCCTGCAGGTCGCCCTCGCCCAGCGCCGGGCCGCCGACTCCGCGCTGCCCGCCAAACCGCGCCGCCCCCGCCCCGACGGCCTGCTGGACGCCTTCGACGCCCGGCTGCCCTTCACCCTCACCGAGGGCCAGCGGAAGGTCTCCGCCGAGATCGCCGCCGACCTGGCGACCGACCACCCGATGCACCGCCTCCTCCAGGGCGAGGTCGGCTCCGGGAAGACCCTGGTCGCGCTGCGGGCGATGCTGGCGGTGGTGGACGCCGGCGGGCAGGCGGTGCTGCTCGCGCCCACCGAGGTGCTGGCCCAGCAGCACCACCGGTCGATCGTCGAGATGATGGGCGACCTCGCCGAGGGCGGCATGATCGGCGGCTCCGACCTCGGCACCCGGGTGGTGCTGCTCACCGGCTCGATGGGCGTCCCGGCCCGCCGGCAGGCGCTGCTCGACATGGCCTGCGGGGACGCCGGCCTGGCGATCGGCACCCACGCGCTGATCGAGGACAAGGTGCAGTTCCAGGACCTCGGCCTGGTCGTGGTCGACGAGCAGCACCGGTTCGGCGTCGAGCAGCGGGACGCGCTGCGCGCCAAGGGCGAGCAGCCGCCGCACCTGCTGGTGATGACGGCCACCCCGATCCCGCGCACGGTCGCGATGACGGTCTTCGGGGACTTGGAGACCTCGGTGCTGGACCAGCTGCCGGCCGGCCGCTCGCCGATCTCCACCCATGTGGTGCCGGCCGTCGAGAAGCCCAACTTCCTGGCACGGGCCTGGGAGCGGGTGCGCGAGGAGGTGGCCAAGGGCCACCAGGCCTACGTGGTCTGCCCCCGGATCGGTGACGAGGAGCCGGACGGCGCGAAGGGGGCGAAGAAGAAGCGCCGGACCGCGGAGGACTTGGAGGAGCTGCTCGACGACGCACCGGACGAAGGCGCGGCGAGCGATGAGCGGCGGCCCCCGCTGTCCGTCGTCGAGACCGCGGCGAAGCTGGCGACGGGCCCGCTGGCCGGGCTGCGGGTGGAGATCCTGCACGGCCGCCTGGCGCCGGAGGCCAAGGACGAGGTGATGCGCCGGTTCGCGGCCGGCGAGGTGGACGTGCTGGTCGCCACCACGGTGATCGAGGTCGGCGTCAACGTCCCGAACTCCACCGCGATGGTGATCATGGACGCGGACCGGTTCGGCGTCTCCCAGCTGCACCAGCTCCGCGGCCGGGTCGGGCGCGGCTCCGCCGCCGGCCTCTGCCTGCTGGTCAGCGACATGCCGGCGGGCAGCGCCGCCCGGGCCCGGCTGGACGCGGTGGCGGGCACCCTGGACGGCTTCCAGCTGTCCCGGATCGACCTCGAACAGCGCCGCGAGGGCGATGTGCTGGGCCAGGCGCAGTCCGGGGTGAAGTCCTCGCTCAAGGTCCTCTCGGTGCTGGAGGACGAGGAGGTCATCGTGACCGCCCGGGCCGAGGCCACCCGGCTGGTCGCCGAGGACCCGGAGCTGGCCGACCACCCGGACCTGCGCACCGCCCTGGAGAGCCTGCTCGACGAGGACCGCGCGGCGTACATGGAGAAGGGCTGACGGTCCCGCTGCGCAGCCTTCGGCCAGGCCCGATTGTCAGACCCCCGGGAGAGAATGAAGGTGTTCAGGGCGCACCCCCAAGGTGCGTTCCTGGCGCGACACTTGGGGGTTTTGCCATGGCATTCCGTCATCTCAACGAGCTCCCGCTGGGCGACAAGGTCTTCCGGATCGAACTCGCCAGCGACGACGACCGCGAGGTCACCCTCACCCTCACCGGCTGGCGCGAGGGGGCGGCCGCCGCCCCGCTCGCCTCCGGCAAGCTGCGGCTGCCGGTCGAGGACGTCGCCTCGCTGCGGATCGCGCTCAACCGGGCGCTCCGGGCCCTGGCGATCGTCGCCGACGTCTCCGAGCCCATCCCCGACCGCGACGTGCTGCGCGAGCTCTACCCCGGCCACGGCGCCCCCTGGGTGCCGCAGCACGAGGAGGAGCTGGTCCGGCGCTTCCACGAGGGCGACACCGTCGCCCGGATCGCCGCCCGCTTCGGCCGCACGCCCGACTCCGTCCGGACCAAGCTGCGCGAGCTCGGGCACGACCCGCGCCGCCCCGAGTACTGCCCGCCCGACGGCTGCCTGTCCTGGTCCCGCTACGCCTCGCCGGCGCTGCTCGGCGCGGCCGTCCCGGCCCAGGCGGCGGGGTCCGAGGCGAGCTGACCGACCTGACCGACCGAGCGCACGCGTGCGGCCCGGCCGGGGTGTCCCGGCCGGGCCGTGCCCGCCCGGCGCGAGCGCGCTGCGGTGACCGGGGCGGTGGTGATCGGGATAGCGTGGTCGGGCAGCGACGAAAGGACCACCCACCACCATGACCCGCGTGATCGCCGGGGCGGCCGGCGGCCGCCGGCTGGCCGTACCGCCCGGCCGGGGCACCCGTCCGACCTCCGACAAGGCCCGCGAGGCGATGTTCTCCACCCTGGAGGCCCTGCGCGGCACCCTGCACGGCGCCCGGATGCTCGACCTGTTCGGCGGATCGGGCGCGGTCGGCCTGGAGGCGCTGTCGCGCGGCGCCGAGCACGTGCTGCTGGTCGAGGCGGACGCCCAGGCGGCCCGGGTGATCCGGGAGAACGTCCGGACCATCGGCCTGCCGGGCGCGCTGGTGCAGGCCGCCAAGGCGGAGAAGGTGATCGCCGGGCCGGCCCCGGAGACCCCGTACGACCTGGTCTTCCTCGATCCGCCGTACGCCGTCACCGACGACGAACTGCGCGAGATGCTGATCACACTGTCGGCTGGGGGCTGGCTCGCGGAGGACGCACTCGTCACCGTGGAGCGCAGCACCCGGGGCGGCGAGTTCGGCTGGCCGGACGGCTTCGAGGTGCTGCGCTCCCGCCGCTACGGCGAGGGCACGCTCTGGTACGGTCGCGCCGCCGCCGAGACCCGCCGCCACCCCTAGCGGGCCGAGGCCCGCAGCAGTCCTCGTCACCCCTGAGGGAGCACCAACGCCATGCGCCGCGCCGTCTGCCCCGGATCGTTCGACCCGATCACCAACGGCCACCTCGACATCATCGAGCGGGCCTCGAAGCTGTACGACGTGGTGCACGTCGCGGTCGCGGTCAACCGCAACAAGCAGGGCATGTTCAGCATCGAGGAGCGGATCGAGCTGATCGAGGAGACCACCGCCCCGTACGGGAACGTGGTGGTCGAGTCGCACCTCGGGCTGCTGGTGGACTTCTGCCGCGAGCGGGACATCCCGGCGATCATCAAGGGCCTGCGCGCCGTCAGCGACTTCGACTACGAGCTGCAGATGGCCCAGATGAACCACGGCCTGACCGGCGTCGAGACGCTCTTCGTGCCGACCTCGCCGACCTACAGCTTCCTCTCCTCGACGCTGGTGAAGGAGGTCGCCTCGTACGGCGGCGACGTCTCGCACCTGCTGCCGGAGACGGTGCACCGCCGGCTGGTCGAGCGGATCGCCGAACGGAGCGCCCAGCAGTAGCGGGGGGTGCCGGTGACCGGGGGTCCGTTTCTGCCGGTCCGTCACGGTTTGTCCGGCAGGTGGCGAGGCGGCCCGGTCCGGGCGTTGTGACCGCGCCCCGCAGTGGCCGTACAGTCTGTATCCCTGCCCTGCGGTGACGTCCACCGCGCCGGGCGCTGCCTCCGCCGGACCGTCGGCGGCACACGGAAAGACGGAGCCCCGTGGACGTGCAGAACAAGGTCGACGAGATCGTGGCCGCCGTCGAGAACGCCCGCTCGATGCCCATGTCGGCCTCCTGTGTGGTGAACCGCGCCGAGCTGGTCGGCCTGCTCCAGGACCTGCGGGCGTCCCTGCCCGCCGAGCTGGCCCAGGCCCAGTCGGTGATGGCCGACCACGAGTCGGTGGTCGCCGACGCCCAGGCCGAGGCCGACCGGATCATCCAGGGCGCGCACGCCGAGCGCGGCTCGCTGATCTCCGACACCGAGGTGGTCCGCCGGGCCCAGGCCGAGGCGGACCGGATCCTCGCCGAGGCCCGCGCCGAGGTGGAGGGCAAGCGCGCCGAGGCCGACGACTACGTGGACAGCAAGCTGGCCAACTTCGAGGTCGTGCTCACCAAGACGCTGGGCGCGGTCGGCCGCGGCCGGACCAAGCTGCGCGGCGACGCGAGCGTCTTCGAGGCCGAGTACGAGGGCGAGAGCGACGGCGAGGAGTTCCGGCCGCAGCGGATCAGCCCGAGCCCCGAGGTCGACGAGTACGTCGACGTGAAGCTCCACACCCTGGAGAACGTGCTCAGCGCGACCCTGGAGGCGGTCGGCAAGGGCCGCGACAAGCTGCTCGGCAAGCGGCCGATCGACGAGCTGGGCGCCTACCTGGCCGCCGCCGACCAGGCGCAGCAGGCCAAGGAGCGGGCCGAGGCGGTCGCCGCCGGCTTCGCCGCCGACGCGGACGGCGCCGAGCTCGCCTGGTACCGCGAGGAGGTACCGCAGCAGCAGACCTGGCCGGAGCAGACCCCGGCCGCGGCCGGCTGGCAGGCGCCCGGCGCGGACCAGTACGCGGCCGCGCAGCAGGGCACCGGCCAGTACGCCGAGGTGTACGGCGGCGGCTACGACCCGGCCGGCGGCCAGGGCGCGGACCCGTACGCGGCGCAGTACGGCGGCTACGAGCAGCAGGGCGGCCAGCAGGGGCAGCACGGCCAGCACGGTCAGCAGCAGGACGGCGGCTACGGCTACCCGGCCCAGCAGCAGGGCTACGCCGCGCAGCAGTACGACGCATGGGGGCACCCCCGGCCGGAGGCTGGGGGAGGTTACCCGCAGCAGCCGGCCAACCCGCCGGCCCCGGTGCCGCAGCAGACGCAGGCGGGGCTGGACGAGACCAGCTTCTTCGACACCAGCATGATCGACATGACCCGCCTCCGGGAGCTCGGCGGCAGGTAGGCCGGGGCACGAAGTTGGGCCTGGCGGGAGACTCGGGTAGTCTGACCACTCCGGCCTCTCCGTGTCGGGCCGTCGGTCTGCCCGCGCTTCGCCCGATGAGCAGCGCCGCGCATCAGTCTTTCTCCAGGAAGTCAGGACACCTTGAACCGCCTCGACCACCGCGACCCGCTCGTGTTCGACACGCACGAGCTCGGCCGTCGCCCGGGCTCGCTGCGCAAGGTGTCCCGCACCCTGGAGGCTCCCGAGGGCCTCGGGATCATCGGCGTGATCGCCGTTCCGGAGAAGAGCGAGATCGCGCTGGAGCTCCGCCTGGAGTCCGTGGTCGAGGGCGTGCTGGTCACCGGCACCGCCGAGACCACGGTCGAGGGCGAGTGCGTCCGGTGCCTGGAGCCCGTCGAGTTCGACCTCGACGTCGACTTCCAGGAGCTGTACTACTACCCGGAGTCCGATGAGCGCCACCGCGCCCGGACCGCCGGAGCCGAGGACCTCGACGAGGACTCGGAAGAAGAGACTTACCGTCTGGAGGGCGACTTCTTCGACCTCCAGCCGGTGCTGCGTGACGCGGTGGTGCTCGCACTGCCGCTGCAGCCGGTGTGCCAGGAAGACTGCCTGGGCCTGTGCTCCGAGTGCGGAGCGCGCCTGAGTGACGACCCGGCGCACCACCACGACGCCGCCGACCCCCGGTGGGCGGCTCTGCAGGGACTCTCCGCCGCCCCCGGCGACGAGGGTGACGGGATCAAGAACAGCGACACCCGTGAGGGTCTCGCCGAGAACCAGGAGAAGTAGCCGTGGCTGTTCCGAAGCGGAAGATGTCGCGCAGCAACACGCGCCACCGTCGGTCCAACTGGAAGGCCGTCGTTCCGGCCCTCGTGGCGTGCGACCGCTGCCACGAGCCGAAGCTGGGCCACATCGCGTGCCCGAGCTGCGGCACGTACAACCGTCGCCAGGTCCTCTCGGTCTGATCGGCGGGGTGTACGGATCGATGTCGGACGGTAACTCATCCCGCAAGGCGGCCACCGCACCGAAGGCTCCTTCGGGCGGCGGAAAGGCCGGCGGGCCGGCTTCGACCGAATACGACGTCCTGGAAGGGCGCCTCGGGTACACACTTGAGCGCGCCCTTCTGGTACGTGCCCTGACCCACCGCTCGTACGCGTACGAGAACGGTGGTCTGCCCACCAACGAGCGCCTGGAGTTCCTCGGCGACTCGGTGCTGGGCCTGGTGGTGACCGACACCCTCTACCGCGTCCACCCGGACGTCCCGGAGGGCACGCTCGCCAAGCTGCGCGCCGCGGTGGTCAACTCGCGCGCGCTCGCCGACGTGGGCCGCGGCCTGGAGCTCGGCATGTTCATCCGGCTCGGCAAGGGCGAGGAGGGCACCGGCGGCCGCGACAAGTCGTCGATCCTCGCCGACACCGTCGAGGCCGTGATCGGCGCCGTCTACCTGGACCAGGGTCTGGACGCGGCCACCGAGTTCGTCCACCGCCTGTTCGACCCGCTGATCGAGGAGTCCTCTCAGCTGGGCGCCGGCCTGGACTGGAAGACCAGCCTCCAGGAGCTCACCGCCTCGGTGGGCATCGGAGTGCCGGAGTACGTGGTCGAGGAGTCCGGTCCGGACCACGAGAAGACCTTCACCGCGGCGGCCCGGGTGGCCGGCGAGGACTTCGGCAGCGGCGTCGGCCGCTCGAAGAAGGAAGCCGAGCAGAAGGCCGCGGAGAGCGCCTGGCGGGCGATCAAGGAGAAGTACGCCGACCGCCTGCCCAGCGGCTCCTGAACGCCCGGTAGCCTTCCTCCTGCAGACTGAAGTCCCGTTCGCAGGAGGCCTGTTCCCGTGCCCGAACTCCCCGAGGTCGAGGTCGTCCGCCGAGGTCTGGCGAACTGGGTCGCCGGGCGGACCGTCGCCGGTGTGGAGGTGCTGCACCCGCGCGCGGTGCGCCGCCAGCCGGCCGGCGCGGCCGACTTCGCGGCCCGGCTCACCGGCACCACGCTCGGCACCGCCCAGCGGCGCGGCAAGTACCTCTGGGTGCCGCTCACCGGCACCGGGGCGGGATTCTCGCTGATCGGCCACCTCGGGATGAGCGGCCAGCTGCTCGTCCAGGACCCCTCGGTGCCCGACGAGACGCACCTGCGGGTGCGGCTGACCTTCGCCGACGGCGGGCGCGAGCTGCGCTTCGTCGACCAGCGGACCTTCGGCGGGCTGGCGGTCGAGGAGGCCGAGGACGGCGACCCGGAGGGCACCCCGGTCTCCATCGCGCACATCGCCCGCGACCCGCTCGACCCCCGGTTCGACGACGCCGCCTTCGCGGCCGCGCTGCGGGCCAAGCGCACCACCGTCAAGCGGGCGCTGCTCGACCAGACGCTGATCAGCGGGGTCGGCAACATCTACGCCGACGAGGCGCTCTGGCGCTCCCGGCTGCACTACGACCGCCCGACCGCGACGCTGACCCGTCCGCAGGCGCTGCTGCTGCTGGCCAACGCCCGGGACGTGATGACCGCGGCGCTGGCCGTCGGCGGCACCAGCTTCGACAGCCTCTACGTCAACGTGAACGGCGAGAGCGGCTACTTCTCCCGCGACCTGGACGCCTACGGCCGCGAGCACGAGCCCTGCCGGCGCTGCGGCACCCCGATCCGGCGGGCCGCCTGGATGAACCGGTCCAGCTACTTCTGCCCCCGCTGCCAGCGGGTGCCGCGGGTGCGCAGCGGGGGCTGAGGGGACGAGCCGGCGCTACTTCCCGGCGAGTTCCGGCTGCGGGTGCTCGGCGTCGGGCAGGCCGCCGTGGGTGTCCTGGCCGAAGTAGGCGACGCCGACCGCCGCGACCACCGCGAGCAGGAAGCCGACGAAGCCGAGCCAGGCCAGCCCGTCCTTGGACGAGTCGCCCAGCCACAGCACGCCGACCGCGCCGGGCAGCACCGTCTCGCCGACCACCAGGGCGGCGGTGGCGCCGTTCACCGAACCGATCTGCAGGGCCACGGTGTGCACGTACATGCCGCCGATGCCGCCGACCAGGATCGCGTACAGGGCCGGGTCGGAGAGCAGGTTGCCGAGGTCGAACGGGTCGACGCCGTTCAGGATGCGCACGCCGACGCCGAGCGCGCCGAAGCCGAGGCCGGAGAGCAGACCGGCGACGATCGCGCCGTTGGCGCCCATCCGGCGCACCAGCAGGCTGCCGCCGACCAGCAGCACGGTGGTGATCGCCAGCAGCCACCAGTGGAAGGCCATCTCGGCGTGGTGGCCGCCCTCCGGCCCGGCCGAGACCGCGAGCAGCACCAGCGCCGAGCAGAGCACGCCGATCGAGGCCCACTCCAGCTGCTTGAGGCGGATGCCGAGCAGCTTGATCGAGAGCACCGCGGTGATCACCAGGTTGGCGCTGATGATGGTCTGCGAGAGGAACAGCGGGAGCAGCCGGGCGGCCAGCGCGCCGAGCCCGAAGCCGATGAAGTCCAGCACCGTGCCGAGGATGAACTCCCAGGTCACGGCGGCCTTGGCGGTGGAGGAGAGGCTGGGGCCGCCGTGTGTGGTGGTGCCGGCGGAGGCGCCCTTGGCGGCCTCCTCGCGGGCGGATCGGCGGGATCCGACGGCCTGGAGGACCGAACCGGTGCCGTAGCAGGCGGAGGCCGCCACGGCGGTGACGAGGCCGATCAACACGCGGGTGCTCCGATCAGGAGGGGAGGAGAGGCAGGAGGATGGGGCGGCGGGGAAAGGTCAAGAGATGGTCATGGGATCGCGGTACGGCCACCACTATGCCTGGTCGCGGAGTACGGTCGGCACGCCCGGGGGAGCCCCCTCAGGGGCGGCCGGGCCAAAGATCATCCCCGAGAAGGGGAGCCACCCCGGCGGACGGTGGGGGTCCCGTGACCGGACCGTACCCGGCTGGTATGCCCTGCCGCGGGGCCCGTGGGGGTAGCGTCGGTGCCATGAGAACCCTTGCTCGACGACCTTCCCGGGGCGCCGGGCCGGTAGGACCGGTCGGACAGGCCCTGGCCCTGGTGGCGGCGCTGCTCGGGCTGCTGCTCCTGCTGGCGCCGGCCGCCTCGGCGGCGGGCGGGCTGGACGACGCGGCCGCCGCGCTCAAGCAGGGCCGGGTGTACGTGGACCCGGCCATGGCGAGCCGGTTCGGCCAGAGCCAGGCCGACGCCCTGACCGAGAAGATCCGCAAGACCGACAAGCCGATCTTCGTGGCGGTGGTCCCGGCCGCCGACCCCTACGGAGCCCGCACCGTCTTCGACGACCTGCGCACCAAGGTCGGCATCACCGGCACCTACGCGATCTGGCGCGGCGACCAGTTCCAGGCCCGCTCCGACAAGGCCGCGCTGCCCAGCGCGAGCGCCGAGCGGATCGCCGGCGCCGCGTTCCGCTCGCACTCCGGCGACATCGACGCCACCCTGAACGACTTCGTCGACACCGCCGCCCCGCAGATCAAGGGGCACGGGGTGAACGGCGACTCGGGCGGCGTCTCCACCGCGGCGGTCGTCGTCCCGCTGGCCCTGCTGGCGCTCGCCGGCACCGGCGTCTTCCTGCTCTTCCGCCGCGCCAAGCGGCGCAAGGAGGAGCAGCGCCGGGCCGAGCTGGAGCAGCTGCGCCGGGTCGTCGACGAGGACATCACCGCGTACGGCGAGGAGCTCGACCGGCTCGAGTTCAGCCCGGGCGCGCCGGACGCCGACGACGTGCAGCGCGGCGACTACACGCACGCGCTGGACTCGTACGAGCGGGCCAAGCGGCTGATGGACGAGGCCAAGGGGCCGGAGGACGTGAAGCCGGTCACCGAGACGCTGGAGGACGGCCGGTTCGCGCTGGCCACGCTGGCGGCCCGGCGGGAGAAGCGGCCGGTGCCGGAGCGGCGTCCGCCGTGCTTCTTCGACCCGCGGCACGGCCCGTCCACGCAGGACGCCGAGTGGGCCCCGGCGGGCGGCGCCGCGCGCACCGTCCCGGTCTGCCGGGCCGACGCGGACCGGCTGGCGGCGGGCCAGGACCCGGACATCCGGACCGTCCCGACCGAGCACGGCCCGCAGCCGTACTGGAACGCCGGCCCGGCCTACGGGCCCTGGGCGGGCGGCTACTTCGGCGGCTTCGGCGGCGGCGGTCTGCTGCCCGGCCTGCTGGTCGGCACCATGCTCGGCTCGATGATGGCCACCCCGGCCTACGCGGCCGGCCCGGTCGACGCGGGCGCCGGCTACGAGGGCGGCGACCAGTCCGGTGCCGACTACAACTCCTCCGACTTCGGCGGCGGCTTCGACAGCGGTGGCGATTTCGGCGGTGGCGGCGACTTCGGTGGCGGTGGCGATTTCGGCGGCGGCTTCTGACGCCGGCCGCCCCGCCCCCCAGGTGCCCCCGTCGGTCAGCGGACCGCCGGGGGCACCTGGGTTTGAGAACGCAACCCTGTGTGGGAGGCTGGCGGGTGTGACCTCCCAGCCGTCCTCCGGTCCGCCCGCCGCACCGACCACCGCACCGATCGCCGCACCGCCGGCCCTGCCGGGGCGGCCGTGCTCGATCGCCGCCGCGCTGCACGTGGTGGGGGAGAAGTGGGCGCTGCTCGCGGTGCGAGAGCTGTTCTACGGGAACCACCGGTTCGACCGGATCGCCCGGAACACCGGGGCGCCGCGCGACCGGCTCACCGCCCGGCTGCGCGCGCTGGAGGAGGCCGGGGTGGTCGAGCGGCGGGCCTACAGCGAACGGCCGCCGCGCCACGAGTACCACCTGACCGAGGCCGGCCGCGACCTCGCCCCGCTCACCCAGGCCCTGCTTGCCTGGGGCGACCGCTGGGTGCTGCCGGAGCCGCCGGTCGCCTTCGAGCACCACCCCGACGGGCACCCGCCGCACCCGTACGACCCGGCCTGGGTCTGCCGGACCTGCGGCGAGCCGGGGGGCGCCGGGGACCTCCGGGCGGAGGTCCGCAGCCCGGGCTGGGCGGCGGAGGGCCCGACGGCGCCGTGACGCGGGCCGCCACCGGGCCGGATAGGGTCGGGGGCATGCACGGTCGCGACGCCCACAGTGACGAGCCGGTCCGGGTCACCGCCTGGGTGCGGGGCAAGGTCCAGCAGGTCGGCTTCCGCTGGTGGACCCGGGCGCGGGCGCTGGAGATCGGTCTGACCGGCTACGCGAGCAACCTGGGCGACGGCCGGGTGCAGGTCGTGGCCGAGGGCCTCGCCGTCGACTGCGAGCAGCTGCTCGCCCTGCTCAGGGGCGCGGACACGCCCGGGCGGGTCAGCGGGGTGACCGAGATCTGGACCGCGGTCGGCGCCGGGTACGCGACCTTCGAGATCCGCTGAGCCCCCGCCCGGACCGGGACCGGCGGCCGCGGACCGTCGCAGATCCAAAACGAGTGGCAACCGACGGTGTCGTACGGTTGCCATCCGGGCAGACTCGTGGTTGACTCCGCATCGAACGATGATCCACGAGCAGCTGGTGGACCCCCCTCCCGGCCGCCCGGCGTGACGACACCGCCAGGCAGGTGACAGGGGCGCGGTAGCGTGCGGTGATCGTGTTGACCCGTACCGTCTTTGGTGAGACGCTGGAAGCCCGCGCACACGACCGCGTTATCCCGGCAGGCGCATGCCCCCGTGAGTCCAGCTCACGGTGGTTGTGCCGTAGTGCCCAGCCAGCACTGCCGGTGCGCGCCGCGCGTGCGTCCCCCTTCCCCCTAGACCTGTACCGTTCCGGTTCGGTCACTCAGCGTGGAGGACCATTCATCATGGCAAAGGCGCTTCTCGGGTACGTCGGCGGCCCCGACCCGCGAATGCTTTCCGAGATGCGACGGCTGCAGCAGCGCGTCCAGGATCTCGAAGCCGAGCTCATTCGGATGCAGGCTGAGAACGACGCTCTCACCGCTGTCGCTGACGAGCACTCGCTGCTCAGCAGCATCGATCTGGATCAGCGGGAGCCGGCTCTCACCTGAGTCCCGCCCGATCTCCCGATCGACGCCGCTGTGCACTGAGCCGCCCCGATAAGGGACGCAGCTTGCAAGGGACGCCCCGCGTGGCGTCCCTTCGTCGTGTCCGCGTCTCGTCGTGTCCGTCTCGTCGTGTCCGCGTCGCCGTGTCCGCGCCCCTTCCGCGTAAAGTCGCGGCGGGAGCCCCGGCCGGCGAGGTGTGAGGAGAGCGGCGCGTGCACCTGAAGAGTCTGACGCTGCGCGGGTTCAAGTCCTTCGCCTCCGCCACCACCCTGCGGTTCGAACCCGGCATCACCTGCGTGGTCGGCCCCAACGGCTCCGGCAAGTCCAACGTCGTCGACGCCCTGTCCTGGGTGATGGGGGAGCAGGGCGCCAAGTCGCTGCGCGGCGGCAAGATGGAGGACGTCATCTTCGCCGGCACCAGCGGCCGCGCCCCGCTCGGCCGCGCCGAGGTCAGCCTCACCATCGACAACTCCGACGGCGCCCTGCCGATCGAGTACGCCGAGGTGACCATCACCCGGACGATGTTCCGCAACGGCGGCAGCGAGTACGCGCTCAACGGCGACACCTGCCGGCTGCTCGACATCCAGGAACTGCTCTCCGACTCCGGCATCGGCCGCGAGATGCACGTCATCGTCGGCCAGGGCCAGCTCGACTCCGTCCTGCACGCCGACCCGATGGGCCGCCGCGCCTTCATCGAGGAGGCCGCCGGCGTCCTCAAGCACCGCAAGCGCAAGGAGAAGGCGCTGCGGAAGCTCGACGCGATGCAGGTCAACCTCAACCGGGCGCAGGACCTGGTCGCCGAACTCCGCCGCCAGCTCGGCCCGCTCGGCCGGCAGGCCCGGATCGCCCGGCGCGCCGCCGGCATCCAGGCCGACCTGCGCGACGCCCGGCTCCGGCTGCTCGCCGACGACCTGCTCGCGCTGCGCCGGGCCGTCGAGGCGGAGATCGCCGACGAGCTGGCGCTGCGCCTGCGCCGCTCCACCGTCGAACAGGAACTGGGCCGGGCGATCCGGCGCGAGGCCGTGCTGGAGGCCCAGGTCCAGCAGCTCGGCCCGGGCCTGGAGGCGGCCCGGCAGACCTGGTACCGGCTCTCCGCGCTGGCCGAGCGCACCCGCGGCACCATCGGACTGGCCGAGGCCCGGGTCCGGCACGCGGCCGCCGGCGGGCAGACCGAGGAGCGGCGCGGCCGGGACCCGGAGGAGCTGGCCCGCGAGGCCGAACGGGTCCGCGAGGAGGAGGCCGCGCTGACCGAGGCCCTGGAACAGGCCCAGGACGCGCTCGACGAGGCCGTCGAGACCAGGAGCGGGCTGGAGCGCGCCCTCGCCGCCGAGGAACGGCGGCTCAAGGACGCCGCCCGGGCGATCGCCGACCGCCGCGAGGGCCTGGCCAGGCTCCAGGGACGGGCCGCCGCCGCCCGCTCCGAGGCGGCGGCCGCCGAGGCCGAGACCGGCCGGCTCGCCGAGGCCCGGGACGAGGCGCTGCTGCGCGCCGGGGCCGCCCGGCAGGAGTACGAGGAGCTGAAGGCCCGGGTCGACGTCGGCGCCGAGCACGGCGAACGGGCCGACACCGCGCACGACACCGCCCGGGACCGGCTCGCCGCCGTCGACCGCGAACTCGCCGCCGCCCGCGAGAGCGCCGGCGCCGCCGAGCGCGAGCGGGCCGCGCTGACCGCGCGGCACGAGGCGCTGGCGCTCGGCCTGCGCCGCAAGGACGGCAGCGGCGCGCTGCTCTCCGCCGGCGACCGGCTGACCGGGCTGCTCGGTCCGGCCGCCGCGCTGCTGCGGACCGCCCCCGGCCAGGAGACCGCCCTCGCGGCCGCGTTCGGCGCGGTCGCGGACGCGGTGGCGGTCGACTCGCCCGGCGCCGCCGCCGAGGCGCTGCGGCTGCTCCGCAAGGAGGACGCCGGCCGGGCCGCCCTGCTGATCGCCGGCGCCCCCGAACCGGACCGCCCCGCCGGGGAGTTGCCGGCCGGCGCCCGCTGGGCCGCCGAACTGGTGGACGCCCCGGCCGGGTTGCGGCCCGCCGTCGACCGGCTGCTGGCCGGGATCGCGGTGGTGGACACGCTCGACGACGCCGTCCGGCTGGTCGCCGCGCACCCCGCGCTGACCGCCGTCACCGCCGACGGCGACCGGTTCGACGCCGGCTCCGCCCACGGTGGCTCCGGCGGCGCGCCCAGCCTGCTGGAGACCCAGGCCGCGGTGGACGAGACCGCCCGGGCGCTCGCCGAACTCGGCGACCGCTGCGCCGAATCGGCCGAACGGCTGGCCGAACTCACCGAACAGCGCCGGGAGGCGGCCGCCGAGCTCGAACAACTCGCCACCCGGCGGCGGCAGCTGGAACGCGAACGGGCCGAGGTCGCCGGCACCCTCGGCCGGCTCGGCGGGCAGTCCCGGGCCGCCGCCGGCGAGGCCGAACGGCTGACCGCCGCGGCTGCCCGCGCCGAGGACGGACTGGCCCGGCTGCTCGCCACCGCGGGGGAACTGGCCGAACGGCTCGCCACCGCCGAGGAGGGCGCCGCCGACGGGGAGGACGAGCCGGACGCCGCCGAACAGCAGCGGCTGGCCGCGGCCGCCACCGCCGCCCGGCAGACCGAGCTGGAGTCCCGGCTCGCCGTGCGCACCCACGAGGAGCGGGTCCGCGCCCTGTCCGGCCGGGCCGACCAGCTGGACCGGGCCGCCCGCGCCGAACGCGAGGCGCGCGCCCGGGCCGCCGAGCGCCGCCGCCGCGCCGAGCACGACGCCGCGGTGGCGACCGCCGTCGCCGCGGGCGCCCGGCAGCTGCTCGCCTGCCTGGAGGTGTCGCTGGCCCGCGCGGACGCCGGGCGGGCCGCCGTCGAGCAGGCGCGCACGGCGCGCGAGACGGAGCTCAGGGACCACCGCGAGCAGGGGCGGGCGCTCAAGGAGGAGCTGGACAAGCTGGTCGACGCCGGCCACCGGGACGAGGTGCTGCGGGCCGAGAAGCGGCTGCGGATCGAGCAGCTGGAGAGCCGCGCGCTGGAGGAGTTCGGCATCGAGGGCGGCGAGCTGCTGGCCTCGTACGGGCCGGACCGGCCGGTCCCGCCGGCGACGCCCGAGGAGGGGCAGGAGCCGGGCGAGCCGTACCCGTACGTCCGGGCCGAGCAGGAGAAGCGGCTGCGCGCGGCCGAGAAGGCGTACCAGCAGCTGGGCAAGGTCAACCCGCTGGCGCTGGAGGAGTTCGCCGCGCTGGAGGAGCGGCACCGCTTCCTCGGCGAGCAGCTCGACGACCTCAAGCGCGGCCGGCGCGACCTGCTCGACATCGTCAAGGACGTCGACCAGCGGGTCGAGCAGCTGTTCACCGCCGCGTACCACGACACCGCCGCCCAGTTCGAGGGCGTCTTCGCCCGGCTCTTCCCCGGCGGCGAGGGGCGGCTGGTGCTCACCGACCCGGACTCCATGCTGACCACCGGCGTCGAGGTGGAGGCCCGCCCGCCGGGCAAGAAGGTCAAGCGGCTCTCGCTGCTCTCCGGCGGTGAGCGCTCGCTGACCGCGGTGGCGCTGCTGGTCGCCATCTTCAAGGCCCGGCCCAGCCCGTTCTACGTCATGGACGAGGTGGAGGCGGCGCTGGACGAGACCAACCTGCGCCGGCTGATCGGGATCATGGAGGAGCTGCGGGAGAGCTCCCAGCTGATCGTGATCACCCACCAGAAGCTGACCATGGAGTCCGCCGACGCCCTCTACGGGGTGACCATGAAGGGCGACGGCATCTCCCAGGTGATCAGCCAGCGGCTGCGCGACGAACACCGCGAGCGCCGGGGCTGATCGTTTCGCCCGCCTGCGGTCCGTCCGGGCCGGGGTCACGGATACTGGACGGGTTATGGAATACGTGATTCTTGCCGTAGTCATCGCGGTGGTCGCCGTCGGCGCGATCGCCGGACTCGTCGTTTCCGGCAGACGACGCCAGCAACTGCCCCCGAAGTCGCAGGCGCCGGTCATCACGGCGCCCCCGACCCCGCGCGAGCCCGCCGTCGGCGAGGAGGCCGCGCCGCCGACCGAGGAGCCGCGCCGCACCGTCGAGGAGGTGCAGCTCCCCACCGCCCCGGAGGCCGAGGCCGCTCCCGCGCCGGCCGAGGTCGTCGAGGCGGTCGAGGAAGCCCCCGTCCTGGAGGTTCCCGAGCCCACCGCCGGCCGCCTGGTCCGGCTGCGCTCGCGGCTCTCCCGCTCGCAGAACTCGCTCGGGAAGGGCCTGCTCGCCCTGCTCTCCCGCGAGCACCTCGACGAGGACACCTGGGAGGAGATCGAGGAGACCCTGCTGACCGCCGACGTCGGCGTGGCTCCCACCCAGGAGCTGGTCGAGCGGCTGCGCACCCGGGTGAAGGTGCTCGGCACCCGCACCCCGGACGAGCTGCGCGGTCTGCTCCGCGAGGAGCTGATCGAGCTGATCGGCACGGACTCCGACCGCACCGTCCACTCCACCAAGCACGAGGAGGGCCCGGCGGTGGTCCTGGTCGTCGGCGTCAACGGCGTCGGCAAGACCACCACCACCGGCAAGCTGGCCCGGGTCCTGGTCGCCGACGGCCGCAAGGTGGTGCTCGGCGCGGCCGACACCTTCCGCGCCGCCGCCGCCGACCAGCTGCAGACCTGGGGCGAGCGGGTCGGCGCGCGCACCGTGCGCGGGCCCGAGGGCGGCGACCCGGCCTCGATCGCGTTCGACGCGGTCAAGGAGGGCATCGCCGAGGGCGCGGACACCGTGCTGGTGGACACCGCCGGCCGGCTGCACACCAAGACCGGCCTGATGGACGAGCTGGGCAAGGTCAAGCGGGTCGTCGAGAAGCACGGCCCGGTGGACGAGGTGCTGCTGGTGCTGGACGCCACCACCGGTCAGAACGGGCTGATCCAGGCCCGGGTCTTCGCCGAGGTGGTCGACATCACCGGCATCGTGCTGACCAAGCTGGACGGCACCGCCAAGGGCGGCATCGTGGTCGCGGTCCAGCGCGAGCTGGGCGTCCCGGTCAAGCTGATCGGGCTCGGCGAGGGCGCCGACGACCTGGCGCCGTTCGAGCCGGGCGCGTTCGTGGACGCGCTGATCGGGGACTGAGCGCCGGGCCCCGGTGCACCGATGAAGGGTCCGCTCCTGTGGGGCGGGCCCTTCGGCGTGCCCGGGGGCGCTGCTCGGCGGTGGCGCTGCCCGGCGCGTGCGCTACGAGGCCAGCCAGGCCGGTTCGGCGGCGGCGGTGCGCTCGCGGCCGCGGTGGCAGGCGTAGGCGAGGGTGCCGAGCAGCAGCCGGGCCTCGGGCGGGCAGCCGGCGTTGTCCCGGGTGGGCCGGCGCAGCCAGCGGACCGGGCCGAGGCCGGCCAGCACGGTGGGCGGCGCGGCGACGAAGCTGCCCTCGCCGTGGCAGGTGAGGTCGAGCGCGGCGTCGTCCCAGCCCATCCGGTAGAGCAGGTCCGGCAGCCGGCGGGCGGTGCCGGGCGCGACCAGGAACTGCAACCGGCCGGTGGGGGCGGCCAGCACCGGGCCGACCTGGGTGCCCATCCGCTCCAGCCGGACCAGCGCCTGCAGGCCGGCCGCCTCGGGGACGTCCAGGACGTCGAAGGCGCGGCCGGTGGGGAACAGCACCGAGACGTCCGGGCCGGGGCGGGCGGCCGGCGTGCCGCCGGGGACGGGGTGCAGTCCGGGGGCGGCGCAGCGCGGGGTGGCGCAGTGGCAGCGGTCCGGGGCGGTGGTGGCGCGGGCGGGCTCGCCGACCACGACGGCCCAGCCCCACCGGCCGGTGTACTCCGCGGCCGCCTGGCTCGCGGTGGCGCGGGTGCGGCGGCGCGCGCCCAGCGGTGCCAGCCGCAGGCCCCCCAGTCGAAGTTCGCCGAACAGGTTGTCCATGCCTCCCCCAACAGGTTCTCGTTGCCGATGGTTACGGCACGGTGACTTTGTGTTGATTGTCCGTTGCGTGGTGCGTTGTGCGGTGGCGGCGCGCAGCGCGCGGCGCGCGCCAGTTGCGCTGGTGCGCCTCGGGCGCCGCCTTGTGGTGGCCGGTGCCGATGCCGGATCGTCGGGTGCGCGGGACGGGCGTCGATCGGTGCGAGCGGCAAACTCGCTTGTGGCGGCGGCGCCTTGCCGTGAAGAGCCGGGTGTCGCTGGGGACTTGGCGGCCCGCATATGCCCGGACCGTCGGGACTTCCCAGTGAACCGTGCGCCGACTTGGTTCGGTTCACTCCTGGGGGTGGCGAAAGGTGGCGTTTCGCCAGGGCCGCTCCCCGGGGCGGTAGGCGGGGCGTTACTTTCAGCACACGGACCTCGTCGGGGAGTCCGCTCCGGGCCCTGGGGAGCCGGGAGTTGGGGAGCCGACGGTTCGTCCGCGACGGCAGCGCCGCGGTTCGACACGGCACGTCTGGCAAGAGCCCGCAACCGTCGGGCGGTCACGATCGGGGCCCCGCAAGGGCCGGGCGGGATGGGGACGTTCCCATGGCAGAGAAGCAACCCAACGAGAAGCTGACCACGTGGTTCGCCCGCAGCGGCTGGTCCAAGGGCGAGTTGGCGCGTCAGGTCAACCGCCGGGCCCGCCAGATCGGCGCCCACCACGTGTCCACCGACACCTCGCGGGTGCGCCGCTGGCTCGACGGCGAGCAGCCGCGCGAGCCGATCCCGAAGATCATGTCGGAGCTGTTCTCGGAGCGGTTCGGCTCGGTCGTCTCCATCGAGGACCTCGGCCTGCGCGCCGCCATCCCGGTCTCCACCGTCGGCGGCGGCGTCGACCTGCCGTGGAGCGCCCCGCAGACCGTCCAGCTGATCAGCGACTACTCGCGCAGCGACCTCATGCTCAACCGGCGCGGCTTCCTGGGCACCTCGCTCGCCCTGACCGCCGGCGCCGCGCTGATCGAGCCGATGCAGCGCTGGCTCACCCCCGGCCCGACCGGGACGCCCACCCCGATCCTGACCGCGGCCAACGGCGGCGAGCCGTTCACCGGCCGGCTCTCCGAGCCCGAGCTGGAACTGCTGGAGCAGACCACCGTCATGTTCCGGCAGTGGGACGCGCAGAATGGCGGCGGGCTGCGCCGCAAGGCCGTGGTCGGCCAGCTGCACGAGGTCACCGACCTGCTCCAGGAGACCTACCCCGAGCAGACCACCCGGCGGCTGTTCCGGCTCACCGCCGAGCTGGCCCACCTGGCCGGCTGGATGTCCTACGACGTCGGCATGCACCCCAGCGCGCAGAAGTACTACGTGCTGGCGCTGCACGCCGCCAAGGAGGCCGGGGACCGCCCGTTCGGCGCGCTGATCCTGACCGACATGAGCCGCCAGATGATCCACCTCAACCGCGGCGAGGACGCGCTGGAGCTGATCCACCTGGCCCAGTACGGCAGCCGTGACACCGCCACCCCGCGCCAGCAGTCGCTGCTGTTCGCGATGGAGGCGCGCGCGTACGCCACCATCGGCGAGGTGAACCGCTGCGCCCGGGCGGTCCGGCTGGCCGAGGACACCTTCACCGACATCCGCGAGGGCGACGGCGACCCGGACTGGCTGAAGTTCTTCTCGCCGGCCGAGCTGAACGCGGAGAACGCGCACTCCTTCCGCGACCTCGCCTACCACTCGGACAACGCGGAGCTGTACGCCTCGATGTCCGCCCCGGTGATGGAGCGGGCCGTCGACCTGTTCCGGCAGGACGGCGACCACGTCCGCTCCTACGCCTTCAACCTGATCGGCATGGCCAGCGTGCACCTGCTGCAGCGGGAGCCGGAGCAGGCGGCGGTCTTCGCCGAGCAGGCGGTGGACATCGCCACCAAGGTCCGCTCGGAGCGGCTCAACTCCCGGGTCCGCAAGACCACCGAGGCGGCCTCGGCCCGCTTCCAGGGCGTGGACGCGGTCAACCGGCTCAAGGAGCGGGTGGTGCAGGACATCCCCGAGTACGTCTCGGTGGTCTGAGCCCCTCGTCCCTTCCGGACTCGACCCGCTCCGGACTCGCCGACCGTGCCGGCCGCCGCCGGCACGGTCGGTGCCGTTTCCGGCACGCCCCGTGCGGCGCGGCCGTACGGTAACCCCTCCGGCGCCGCGACGTGGCCGTGGTTCACGCGGGCGTAACCCGGCCGTCGCCCTCGTCACGGCCGCGAAACAACCGGCCGCATCGGCCGAAACCAGCCTTCGGCACGCTCCTCTTCAACGCCGACCCCCCGGGTGCACGGGACAGGAACCCCGGGTGCGGATCGGCTCCCACTCAGAGGAGACGCCGATGCCGGACGGCTTCAGCGCGGGCGACACCGCGTTCGTACTCATCAGTGCGGCCCTGGTCATGGTGATGACCCCGGGGCTGGCCTTCTTCTACGGGGGCATGGTCCGGGCCAAGAGCACGCTCAACATGCTGGCGATGAGCTTCCTCTCGCTCGGCATCGTCAGCGTCCTCTGGGTCCTCTACGGGTACTCGCTGAGCTTCGGCCCCGACGCGGGCGCCGGTCTGATCGGCAACCTGGACTTCCTCGGGATGCGCGGCATCGGCGTCACCGACCTCGCCGGGACCATCCCGGTGACCGCGTTCTCCGCCTTCCAGCTGATGTTCGCGATCATCACCCCGGCGCTGATCAGCGGGGCGATCGCGGACCGGGCGCGGTTCGCCGCCTGGGGCCTGTTCGTGGCGCTCTGGGTGACCGTCGTCTACTTCCCGGTCGCGCACTGGGTGTTCTTCTTCGACGGCGGCAACGGCGGCTGGCTCGGCGACCGCAACGGCGTGATCGACTTCGCCGGCGGGACCGCCGTCCACATCAACGCCGGTGTCGCGGGCCTGGCGCTCTGCCTGGTGCTCGGCAAGCGGATCGGCTTCAAGAAGGACCCGATGCGCCCGCACTCGCTGCCGCTGGTGATGCTCGGCTCCGGGCTGCTCTGGTTCGGCTGGTTCGGCTTCAACGCCGGTTCGGCGCTGGCCGCCAACGGCGTCGCGGCGATGGCCCTGGTCAACACCCAGGTCGCCACGGCGGCCGCGCTGGTCGGCTGGCTGGTCTACGAGAAGCTGCGGCACGGCGCGTTCACCACGCTGGGCGCCGCCTCCGGCGCGGTGGCCGGCCTGGTCGCCATCACCCCGGCCTGCGGCTCGGTCTCCCCGCTCGGCGCGGTGGCGATCGGCCTGATCGCCGGCGCCGCCTGCGCGGCCGCGATCAGCCTCAAGTACCGCTTCGGCTTCGACGACTCGCTCGACGTGGTCGGTGTGCACGCGGTGGGCGGGGCGATCGGCTCGCTGCTGGTCGGCCTGTTCGCCACCGGGACCGTCGGCCAGACCGCCAAGGGCCTGTTCTACGGCGGCGGCCTGGAGCAGCTGGGCAAGCAGGCGATGGGCGTGGCGGTCGTCGGCGCCTATTCCTTCGTGCTCTCCTGGGTGCTGGCCAAGGCGATCGACAAGACCATCGGGTTCCGGGTCGCCGAGGAGGTCGAGGTGGCCGGCATCGACCAGGCCGAGCACGCCGAGTCCGCGTACGACTTCAGCGCCCTGGGCGCGGGCCTGGGCCGGAGCACGGTCGCCGCCTCCGCTCCCGCTCCCGCCGCCGTCCCGGTCACCCCGGCCGCCGCCCCCGCCACTGCCGTCGCCGCACCCGTCGCCGCACCCGCCGCACCCGCCGCGGCCCCGAAGAGCACCGAGAAGACCGAGGTGGACGCCCGATGAAGCTCGTCACCGCCGTGATCAAGCCCTACCGCCTGGACGAGGTGAAGGCCGCCCTGCAGGCCTTCGGCGTGCACGGGCTGACCGTCTCCGAGGCCAGCGGCTACGGCCGGCAGCGCGGCCACACCGAGGTCTACCGGGGCGCGGAGTACACCGTGGACCTGGTGCCCAAGGTCAGAGTCGAGGTCCTGGTCGAGGACGAGGACGCCGAGCAGTTGATCGAGGTGCTGGTCACGGCGGCCCGCACCGGCAAGATCGGCGACGGCAAGGTGTGGGCGATCCCGGTCGACACCGCCGTCCGGGTCCGGACCGGCGAACGCGGTCCCGACGCCCTCTAGGCCCCTCCGGCGGGCCCGCGACCACCCCACGGTCCGCGGGTCCGCCGACGGCGTACCGGCACCACCGGCGCGACGGGCACCACCGGCACGACCCGCGCGACCCGTACCACCGGCGCGACCCGCATGACCCGCACGACCCGCACGATCACGGACGGGGACTCCGTATGGCCACCGACACCGACGACTCCCTCGACGGCCCCGCCGCCGCCCGGGCCCGGCTGCTGGCCGCCCCCGGCCCCGGCGGCCGGGCCCGCCGCACCGAACTGTCCGCGCGCACCGACGACTGGCTGGCCGCCCTGCTCGCCGGGGCCGGCGCCCCGGCCGGCGTCGCCCTGGTCGCGGTCGGCGGCTACGGGCGCGGCGAACTCTCCCCGCGCAGCGACCTCGACGTGCTGCTGCTGCACGAGGGCCCGCTCGACCCCGCGCTGCCCGAGCGCCTCTGGTACCCGCTCTGGGACGCCGGCGTCTCGCTCGACCACTCCGTCCGCACCCCGGCCGAGGCCCGGTCGGTCGCCGCCGCCGACCTCAAGGCGCAGCTCGGCCTGCTGGACGCCCGGCACGTGGCCGGCGACCCGGCGCTCACCGCAGCGCTGCGCTCCGCCGTCCTCGCCGACTGGCGGGCGAGCGCCCCGCGGCGGCTGCCCGAGCTGCGCGAGCTCGGCCGGGAGCGGGCCGAGCGGCACGGCGAGCTGTCCTTCCTGCTGGAGCCCGACCTCAAGGAGGCCCGCGGCGGACTGCGGGACGTGGTCACCCTCAACGCGATCGCCGCGACCTGGCTGGCCGACGCCCCCCGGGACGGCCTGGACGCCGCCGCGCTCCGACTGGCCGACGTCCGCGACGCCCTGCACCTGGTCACCGGCCGGGCCACCGAGCGGCTCAGCCTGCAGGACCAGGACCAGGTCGCCGAGCGGCTCGGCGTGCTGGACGCGGACACCCTGCTGCGCCAGGTCTACGAGGCGGCCCGGACCGTCGGCTACGCCTCCGACGTCACCTGGCGGGCGGTGGACCGGGTGCTGGCCGCCCGCTCGGTCCGGGGCCGGCGTCCGCACCGGCGCGGCTTCCCGTTCGCGGGCCCGTTCGGCGGCGCCGGGCGGGGCGCGGGCGCGGTGGCCCGGGGCGCGGTGGAGCGCCGTCCGCTGGCCGAGGGCGTGGTCGAGCAGGACGGCGAGGCGGTGCTCGCGCAGGGCGCCCGGCCGGCCGCCGACCCGGTGCTGCCGCTGCGCGCCGCGGCCGCCGCCGCGCAGAACGGGCTGACCGTCTCGTACGCGACGGTGCGCCGGCTGGCCGCCGAGTGCCGCCCGCTGCCGGTGCCCTGGCCGGACGAGGCGCGCGAGCAGCTGGTCACCCTGCTCGGCGCGGGCGAGGCCTGTCTGCCGGTCTGGGAGGCGCTGGAGGCGGAGGGGCTGATCACCCGGCTGCTGCCGGACTGGGAGCGGGTCCGCTGCCGGCCGCAGCGCAACGCGGTGCACCGCTGGACGGTGGACCGGCACCTGGTGGAGACGGCGGTGCGGGCCGCCGCGATGACCCGCCGGGTGGCCCGGCCCGACCTGCTGCTGGTCGCCGCGCTGCTGCACGACATCGGCAAGGGCTGGCCCGGCGACCACAGCGAGGCGGGCGAGGTGATCGTCCGCGACGTGGCCGCCCGGATGGGCTTCGACCCGGAGTCGGTGGAGACCCTCGCGGTGCTGGTCCGCCACCACCTGACCCTGGTGGACACCGCGACCCGGCGGGACCCGGACGACCCGGCCACCGTGGAGGCGGTCACCAAGGTGGTCGCCACGCCGTCCCGGCTGGAGCTGCTGCACGCGCTGACCGAGGCCGACGCGCTGGCCACCGGCCCGGCCGCGTGGAGCCGCTGGCGGGCCTCGCTGGTGGACGGCCTGGCCGCGCGGGCCGCCGCCCGGCTGACCGGGGCCGATCCGTCTCCGGCCTTCGGCCGGGGGTACTCGCAGCCGGCGGAGGCCGAGCCGACCGCCGAGCAGGAGCGGCTCGCCGTGGAGGCGGCCCGGACCGGTGGGCCGGCGCTCTCGCTGCTGGCCCAGGCCGAGGTGGACGCGTCCGGCACCGAGCCGATGGGGGTGCGGCTGCTGCTGGCCGTCCCGGACCGGCCCGGGCTGCTCGGCACCGTCGCCGGGGTGCTCGCGCTGCACCGGCTGACGGTCCGCTCGGCGGGGCTGCGCGAGCTGGACCCGATCGGCGCCGGACCGGTGCTGCTGCTGTCCTGGACGGTGGCCGCCGAGTTCGGCGAGCTGCCGGAGGCGGCCCGGCTCCGGGCCGACCTGCGCCGGGCGCTGGACGGCACCCTGGACGTCGCGCGCCGGCTGGCCGAGCGGGACGCGGCGGCCCCGCGGCGGCGCGGCATCCCGACCCCGCCGCCGGTGGTCGCGGTGGCGCCGCCGGTGGCCTCGGCGAGCGCGACCGTCCTGGAGGTGCGCGCGCACGACGCCCCCGGGCTGCTGCACCGGATCGGCCGGGCGCTGGACGGGGCCGGGGTGCGGGTGCGGACCGCGCACGTCTCCACGCTCGGCGCGGACGCCGTCGACGCCTTCTACCTGACCGATCCGGCGGGCCGGCCGCTGACCGCGCAGCGGGCCGGGGAGGTGGCGGCGGCGGTCCGGGCGGCGCTGTGCTGACCGGGTCTCCCGGCCCTCCCGGCGCGGTCGCGGCCGCGGTCACGGCCCCCGTCACGGCCCCCGTCGACCGGGGTGGAGACCGCTCCCGGGGCGGCCGGATACCCTTGGGGGCGACGACCGTACCGATACCGATGCCGTAGAGGACCCGCGACGACGTGTTCGACACCCTTTCCGATCGCCTCGCAGCGACGTTCAAGAACCTCCGGGGCAAGGGCCGCCTCAGTGAGGCGGACATCGACGCCACCGCCCGCGAGATCCGCATCGCGCTGCTGGAGGCGGACGTCGCGCTGCCGGTCGTCCGGGCCTTCATCAAGCAGGTCAAGGAGCGGGCGCTCGGCGTCGAGGTCTCCGGCGCGCTGAACCCGGCGCAGCAGATCATCAAGATCGTCAACGAGGAGCTCATCGCCATCCTCGGTGGCGAGACCCGCCGGGTCCGGTTCGCCAAGAACGGCCCGACGGTGATCATGCTCGCCGGTCTCCAGGGTGCCGGTAAGACCACCCTCGCGGGCAAGCTCGGCCACTGGCTGAAGAAGCAGAAGCACACCCCGCTGCTGGTCGCCTGCGACCTCCAGCGCCCGAACGCCGTCAACCAGCTGCAGGTCGTCGCCGACCGCGCCGGTGTCGCGTTCTACGGCCCGCAGCCGGGCAACGGCGTCGGCGACCCGGTCCAGGTGGCCCGGGACTCGATCGAGTACGCCAAGCAGAAGCAGTACGACATCGTCATCGTCGACACCGCCGGTCGCCTCGGCATCGACGCCGAGCTGATGCAGCAGGCCGCCGACATCCGCGCCGCGGTCGAGCCGGACGAGGTCCTGTTCGTCGTCGACGCGATGATCGGCCAGGACGCGGTCACCACCGCGCAGGCCTTCCTCGACGGCGTCGACTTCACCGGTGTGGTGCTGTCCAAGCTCGACGGCGACGCCCGCGGCGGTGCCGCGCTCTCGGTCGCGCACGTCACCGGCCGGCAGATCATGTTCGCCTCCAACGGCGAGAAGGTCGACGACTTCGACGCCTTCCACCCGGACCGGATGGCCTCGCGCATCCTGGGCATGGGTGACGTCCTCTCGCTGATCGAGAAGGCCGAGCAGACCTTCTCGCAGGCCGAGGCCGAGAAGATCGCCTCCAAGCTGCAGGGCGGCGGCAAGGACTTCACCCTCGACGACTTCCTGGCCCAGCTGGAGCAGGTCCGGAAGATGGGCTCGATCTCCAAGCTGCTCGGCATGCTGCCCGGCATGGGCCAGATCCGCGAGCAGATCAACAACATCGACGACAAGGACGTCGACCGGGTCGGCGCCATCATCAAGTCGATGACCCCGGCCGAGCGGACCGACCCGAAGATCATCAACGGCTCGCGCCGCGCCCGCATCGCCAAGGGTTCGGGCGTCCAGGTCGGCGAGGTCAACAACCTGGTCGAGCGGTTCTTCGAGGCCCGCAAGATGATGTCCGCGATGGCCTCCGGCAAGGGCATCCCCGGCATGCCGGGCATCCCGGGCATGGGTGGCGGCGGCAAGAAGAGCGCTAAGAAGGCCCCGGTCGCCAAGGGCAAGCGCAAGAGCGGCAACCCGCTGAAGCGGGCGCAGGAGGAGGCCGCGGCCGCCGAGCGCCGCGCGCTCGGCCCCGGCGCCGGCCAGGCGCCCGCCGAGGGTGGCGCGTTCGGCCTCGGCGCGGGCAAGGGCCCGGCCGACTTCGAGCTGCCCAAGGAATTCAAGGACCTGCTGTAGGAACCCGCCGCAGGACCCGTGACCGGGGCCCGCTGCCGGGGCCCGTCGCCGGGTCCCGTTCGCGGGTCCCGGAGCGGTCCGCGTGAACGGCCCGTTCGTCCGGCAACACCGGGCGACGGGCCGTTCGCATGCCCGATGATGGTCCGATGCGAGTGATGATCAGGCCCCCGCGGGCGGGGGACGAGGTGGCCTACGCCGCGGCGGTGCGGCGGTCCGCCGAGCACATCGGACGGTGGAACCCGGTCGAGCCGGACGCCCTGCCGGACCTGCTGGAGCGGCAGGGGCCGGGCCTGCGGACCTTCCTGATCTTCGACCTGGAGACCGGCGGGCTGGTCGGCAAGGTGAACGTGGCCAACATCGTGATGGGCCGGTTCTGCAACGGCGCGTTCGGCTACGACTCCTACCTGCCGTTCGCCGGCACCGGCCGGATGACCGAGGGCCTGCGGCTGGTGCTGGACCGGTGCTTCGCCCCGCAGACGGCGGGCGGGCTCGGCCTGCACCGGGTGGAGATCAACGTCCAGCCGGACAACTCGCGGTCGGTCGCGCTGGCCAAGCGGCTGGGCTTCCGGCACGAGGGGTTCGCGCCGCGGATGCTGTTCATGCAGGGGGCCTGGCGGGACCACGAGCGGTTCGCGCTGACCGCCGAGGAGTGGCCCGGCTCGGCCGCCGCGGACGACCGGGGCTAGACCGGGGCCGGCGGGGAGCGACGAGCGGGCCGCGGTGTGACCTGGGTGGCCGGGTGGGGCGGCGTTGCGGTTGAAGGACCCGAGCGGATGTCCGTATTGTCCGATGGGTGACTGATCCCGTGCCGCCGCGCCAGACCCCCGACCAGCCGTGGCGCTCCGAGGGCGCCCCACCCCCGCCGCCCCCGCGCCGCAAGATGCCCGGCGGCTGGATGGGTCTCGTCCTCACCGCCCTGGTGGTGTTCCTGATCAGCGACCTGCTGCTGTCCTTCTTCGGCCCCGGCGGCGCCACCACGATCTCCTACACCGAGTTCAACAACCAGCTGAACAAGGGCAACATCACCAAGATCTACTCCAAGGGCGACTCGATCGAGGGCACCCTCAAGAACGCCGAGCCCAAACCGGACGGCGGCAAGGGCAGCTACACCGAGTTCGACACCCAGCGGCCGGTCTTCGCCGGCGACAACCTCTGGACCACCCTCCAGCAGCAGGGCGTCGAGGTCACCGCCGAACCCGTCGTCCAGCAGCGCAGCTTCCTCGCCAACCTGCTCATCTCGCTGGCCCCGATGCTGCTGCTGATCCTGGTCTGGGTGCTGCTCGCCCGCCGGATGGCCGGCGGCCTCGGCGGCGGCGCGCTCGGCCGCAAGGCCCCGCCCAAGCCGGTCAGCGCCGACGCCGGCAAGCGCACCACCTTCGCCGACGTGGCCGGCATCGACGAGGTCGAGGCGGAACTGACCGAGGTGGTCGACTTCCTGAAGAACCCGCAGCAGTACCGCCGGCTCGGCGCCAAGATGCCGCGCGGCGTACTGCTCAGCGGCCCGCCCGGCACCGGCAAGACCCTGCTCGCCCGGGCCGTCGCGGGCGAGGCGGACGTGCCGTTCTTCTCCGCCTCCGCCTCCGAGTTCATCGAGATGATCGTCGGCGTCGGCGCCAGCCGGGTCCGCGAACTGTTCGCCGAGGCCCGCAAGGTCGCCCCGGCGATCATCTTCATCGACGAGATCGACACCATCGGCCGCCAGCGCGGCAGCGGCGGCGGCATGGGCGGCCACGACGAGCGCGAGCAGACGCTCAACCAGATCCTCACCGAGATGGACGGCTTCACCGGCTCCGAGGGCGTCATCGTCATCGCCGCCACCAACCGGGCCGACGTGCTCGACCCGGCCCTGCTGCGCCCCGGCCGGTTCGACCGGCGGATCACCGTCAGCCCGCCGGACCGCGACGGCCGCGCCGCCATCCTGCGCATCCACACCCGGAGCGTCCCGCTGGCCGGGGACACCGACCTCCACCAGCTCGCCAAGGTCACCCCCGGCATGACCGGCGCCGAACTGGCCAACCTGGTCAACGAGGCCGCCCTGCTGGCGGTCAAGCGGCGCCAGGACGCGGTCAACGAGCGCGACCTCTCCGACGCGCTGGAGAAGGTCCAGCTGGGCGCCGTCCGGCCGCTGGTGATGCCGCAGGAGGAACGGGAGCGGACGGCGTACCACGAGAGCGGGCACGCCCTGCTCGGCATGCTCCAGCCGGGCGCGGACCCGGTCCGCAAGATCACCATCGTGCCGCGCGGCCGCGCCCTCGGCGTCACCCTCTCCACCCCGGACGCCGACCGGTACTCCTACACCGAGCCCTACCTGCGCGGCCGGATCATCGGCGCGCTCGGCGGGATGGCCGCCGAGCAGGTGGTCTACGGGGTCATCACCACCGGGGCGGAGAGCGACCTGGAGCAGGTCACCAACATCGCCCGCGGCATGGCCGGCCGGTGGGGCATGAGCGAGCGGGTCGGCCGGCTCACCGCCGTCCCGTCCGACCCGCAGGGTGCGTACGGGCTCTCCGCCGCGCCGACCACGCTGGACGCGGTGGACGAGGAGGCCCGCCGGATCGTCGCCGAGTGCTACGACGAGGCGGTCCGGCTGCTGACCGAGCAGCGGGCCCGGCTGGACGCGCTGGCGGCGGCGCTGCTGGAGGCGGAGACGCTGGACGAGGAGGAGGCCTACCGGGCGGCCGGGGTGCCCCGGAAGTCGCTCGACCAGGCCTGAGCGGGGGGCGCTGGGCCGGGACTCGGAGCTGGAGTCGGCGGCCGGGGCGCTCGGCCGGGGCGTCCGGCTGGGGGCAGGGGCGCTCGGCCCGGGGACGGGGAGCGGGAGAGCGGGGCGTGCGCTCGATCGGCGCACGCCCCGCGCCGTGGCCGCGCCGTGGCGTCTTCCGGCCGGGCCGGGGCCGGACCCGATCAGCGCGGGCGTTCGGCGATCAGATAGCGGAAGACGTTCGCCATCCGCACCGTGCCGTCCGGCCGCAGGTACGGCTGCAGCGCCTCCTCCAGCTCCTTCGCCACCAGCGGCGGCCCGGAGAACTCCGCCGCCGCGTCGTACAGACCGGTGGAGAGCAGCCCGCGCACCGCGCTGTCCAGGTCCGGGTAGGCGAACGGGCAGCCGACCCGGCCGCCGCCCGCCGGGCGCAGGCCGGTCCCGGCGAGCAGGTCCTCCAGCGCGCCGGGCGGGCTCAGCTCGAACGGGTCGCGGGCCGTGCTGCGCCGCGCCATCCGGCGGGCCACGTCCAGCACGGCGGCGCTCTCGCAGCGCTCCCGCGGCCCCCAGGCGGCCACCACCACGTGCCCGCCGGGCAGCGTCAGCCGGGCCGCCTCGGCCACCGTCCGGCGCGGGTCGGCGGCCCCCGGCAACCCCTCGAAAACCGTGACCAGCGAATAGGCCGAGCGGGCGAGGGGTGCCGCCGGACGGTGGCCGGCCCCGACCCGCAGCCGGCGCCCCCGGGCCAGCTCGCGCAGCTCGCCCTCCGGCTCCAGCCCGGCGACCTGCGCGCCCCGGCCGGCCGCCAGCAGCAAGGCCAGGCCGGACCGGCAGCCCAGGCCCAGCACGCTGGTCGCCGGGCCGACCTCCAGCCGGTCGTGGACGGCCTCGTAGAGCGGCACCAGCATCCGTTCCTGGATCTCCGCCCAGTCCCGGGCCCGGGCGGCGGCCTGTCCGGCCCGCTCCGCGGGCCAGGCCCGCGCGGTGCGCCCCGCCCGTTCCGGGTGCCCGGCCGGCGCCGTGCGCCCCGCCTGCCCCGCCTGCTCCGTGCGATCCACCCGTCCCACCGGTGCGTCTGGTGGTCGTACGGTCGTGCCGGTCGTGCCGGTCATCCGAGCTGAAGCCATCGCGGCCTCCCATCCGGTCCTTCGGTGTGCTGCTACGGCTCCCCCAAAGTCCCGCCCCACTCCAGCGAACAGCGGCTCGGGCGCGGCGTCCAGAGGGGTGCGGGGTGGTGCGCGCGTGTCGGGGGCGTGCGCCCCGGAGTGGCCGGACGGCGAACGGATTCGAAGTCGGGGGCCCGCTCCCCGTACCATTCGCCCCATGGCTAAGGCACCCGTTCTCACCCCCCAGGCGGACGACTTCCCGCGCTGGTACCAGGACCTCATCAACAAGGCCGAGCTGGCCGACAACGGTCCGGTGCGCGGCACCATGGTCATCCGACCGTACGGCTACGGCCTGTGGGAGCGGATGCAGCAGGAGATGGACGCCCGGATCAAGAAGGCCGGTGCCCAGAACGCCTACTTCCCGATGTTCATCCCGCAGTCCTACCTGACCAAGGAGGCGGAGCACGTCGAGGGCTTCGCCCCCGAGCTCGCGGTGGTCACGCACGGCGGCGGCAAGCAGCTGGAGGAGCCGGTCGTCGTCCGGCCCACCTCCGAGACGATCATCAACGAGTACTTCTCGAAGTGGGTGCAGAGCCACCGCGACCTGCCGCTGCTGATCAACCAGTGGGCCAACGTGGTCCGCTGGGAGCTGCGCCCGCGCGTCTTCCTGCGCACCACCGAGTTCCTCTGGCAGGAGGGCCACACGGCCCACGCCACCTACGAGGACGCCCGCGACTACGCCTCGATGATCCACACCCAGGTCTACGGCGACTTCATGACCAACGTGCTCGGCATCGACGTCGTGCTCGGCCGCAAGACCGCCAAGGAGCGCTTCGCCGGCGCCATCAACACCCTCACCCTGGAGGGCATGATGCGCGACGGGAAGGCGCTGCAGATGGGCACCAGCCACGAGCTGGGCCAGAACTTCGCCAAGGCGTTCAACACCACCTACCAGCTGCAGGGCGCCGAGCGCGAGCACGTCTGGCAGACCTCCTGGGGCGTCTCGACCCGCATGGTCGGCGGCCTGATCATGTCCCACGGCGACGACAACGGCCTGCGCGTCCCGCCGCGGCTGGCCGCCGTCCAGGCCGTCGTCCTCGCCATCAAGGGCGACGACGCGGTGATCGCCAAGGTCCGTGAGATCGGCGCCCGCCTGGAGGCCGCCGGCATCCGCGTGGTCGTCGACGACCGCACCGACACCCCGTTCGGCCGCCGCGCGGTCGACTGGGAGCTCAAGGGCGTTCCGGTGCGGATCGAGGTCGGCCCGCGCGACCTGGAGAACGGCACCGCGATGCTGGCCCGCCGGATCCCCGGCGGCAAGGAGCCGGTCTCGATCGACTCCCTGGCGGAGCTCCTGCCGGGCGTCCTCGAGGAGGACCAGGCCCAGCTGCTGCGCGAGTCGCGCGAGCGCCGCGAGGCCCGCACGGTCGACGTGAAGACCATCGACGAGGCCGTCGAGGCCGCCGCCACCGGCTGGGGCCGGATCTCCTGGGCCGAGCTGGGCCCGGAGGGCGAGGCCAAGCTGGCCGAGCAGAGCGTCTCGGTGCGCTGCATCGTGGCCGCCGACGGTTCGGTGCCGCAGACGGACGACCAGGAGGGCAACGTCGCGCTCGTCGCGCGTGCCTACTGACGGATCGTCGGGGTCGGCGGACCTGACGGGCCCTGTCGGGTCCTGTCGTAAAGCG
Source organism: Kitasatospora sp. NPDC093806 (assembly GCF_040683335.1). Taxonomy (NCBI): domain Bacteria; kingdom Bacillati; phylum Actinomycetota; class Actinomycetes; order Kitasatosporales; family Streptomycetaceae; genus Kitasatospora; species Kitasatospora sp. NPDC093806. The sequence continues at coordinate 43,105 of NZ_JBFBDO010000018.1, read as the reverse complement.
ATAGCTCCTGACACGTTCTGATGGTTGTCGACATGTCTGACGTGAATTCCGAGCGTCCGATGACCGGCGTTGTTCCGCGCATGTCTCACATGTCGGCATCGCTACTGGTCGGTCAACTGCCGGTATTAACGGAATAGCGGTACGGTGTACGGCCCGTGGCCCTGTCAACTCGGCAGGACCCCGGGCCGTACGTCCTGGGGGCGACAGCCCGTCCCCCGGACGGAATTGACGAGGTCCGTCGTGGTCGGCGGGCCCAAACCTGCAGGGGGTTGGTCTTGCGTCAGATCCGGAACGCGCATTTCGCGCGCGCTCGTACATTCCTGAGAGTTTCCTGGGAATTCCCGGGGAACGGGAACACGCGGAACATCGGCTCCTACTCCATCGTTGGTCTAGCGTGAGCACGACACAGCCCCTCGTTCTCGCGGCCGAACTGGCCGCCGCCTGGAGTGACATCCAGGCCCATCACCAGGACCTCCCCGACCTCGCCTCGCCCGAGGCGCTGATCGGCGAGTCCTCCTCGGCCTGTGGCACCCGGCTCGGTTTCGAGCGGCTCCTCCACGAGGCTGCCCATGGTCTGGCCGCGGCCCGGGACATCCGGGACACCTCGCGGGCCGGCCGCTACCACAACCGGCGTTTCCTCCTCCTGGCCTCCGAGCTGGGCCTGGCGCACCCGGTCGAGCCGCACGCCAGCAGCGGCTTCTCCCAGGTGACCATGCTCAAGGAGACCCGGGAGCGGTACTCCGAGACCATCGAACGCCTGGACCGCGCCCTCGGCGCGCACCAGGAGGCGGTGGCCGGCGAGGGTGCCACGCGCACGTTCCGCGGCCCGGCCGCCCGGCACGGCTCCTCCGGGGGCGGCGTCCGGGTCAAGGCGGTCTGCGGCTGCGGGCGCAACGTCCGGGTCGTTCCGTCGGTGCTCGCCCAGGCGTCCATCGTCTGCGGCGCCTGCCAGCAGCCGTTCAAGATCGCTTGATCGCGTACCCCGGGGGAGTCGTCGCAGGGCGGCTCGGGGAACCCGGGGGACCGGCCGGAGGCCGTGCGGGCGGCGTGCCCGGCCGGAGTGATCGGATCGACCGGCTGATCCGCCAGTGATGTGCGCACCGTGGAGGTGCACGAGTTGGGCTGACCGGGAGCGGGGGCTCCCGGTCGACCTGTTTCCGGGGGCGTGCCGGGGGGTGTGCTGGGGCCCGTGCCAGGGTCGCGCCAGGGGCCGTGCCGGGGCCGGGTCGGGGGGTCGCCCGGAGGAGCTGGTGCGAGGCGGTCTGCGCCGGTATGGCAGAATGGACAGCTGAGTACTCGGCAGCCGAGCAGGACCCCTCTCTCCTACGGCTGGCGTGTCCCTTGAACGGCCCGCCTCCGCAACCCCACGCGATGGCAGGGCTGCTCACCCACGTCAACACCAGGAGAATCCACTCCCGTGGCAGTCAAGATCAAGCTGAAGCGTCTCGGCAAGATTCGCTCCCCGCACTACCGCATCGTCGTCGCCGACGCCCGCACCAAGCGTGACGGTCGCGCGATCGAGGAGATCGGCATCTACCAGCCGACCTACAACCCCTCGAAGATCGAGGTCGACAGCGACCGCGCCCAGTACTGGCTGTCCGTCGGCGCCCAGCCGACCGAGCCGGTCCTCGCCATCCTGAAGCTGACCGGCGACTGGCAGAAGTTCAAGGGCCTGCCGGCCCCGGCGCCGCTGAAGGTCGCCGAGCCCAAGGTCGAGGACTTCTCGCACCTGTTCGCGAAGGCCGTCGCCGGCTTCGAGGACGCCACCACCGGTGTCGCCATCACCCCGAAGGCCAAGAAGTCGGACAAGGCCGAGGCCGAGGCCGACGCCGCCGTCGAGGCCTGAGCGTGATCGAGGACGCCCTCGACCACCTGGTGAAGGGCATCGTCGAGCACCCCGACGAGGTGCAGGTGCGTTCGCGCAACCTGCGTCGGGGCAACACCATCGAGGTGCGTGTGCACCCCGATGACCTCGGCAAGGTGATCGGCCGGGGCGGCCGCACGGCGCGCGCACTGCGCACCGTGGTCGGTGCCCTCGGCGGTCGCAACGTCCGGGTCGACCTGGTCGACGTGGACAGCATTCGCTGACGCTGCTGCTCGTTCAGCCGTCAGGGCTTGAGGCCGGTCGGGACGCATGTCGTCCCGGCCGGCCTTCGCCGTTCACCCGGCGAGGGCCGCCCCACGGGCGAGGGCCCGCTCCACAGCACACATCCAGACCCATCCAGGAGAACGATCACCGTGCAGCTCGTCGTCGGCAAGATCGGCCGCGCCCACGGCATCAGGGGGGACGTCAGCGTCGAGGTCCGCACCGACGAGCCCGAGCTCCGGCTCGGCCCCGGTGCCGTCCTGCTCACCGACCCGGCCTCGGTCGGCCCGCTGACCGTCGAGTCCGGCAAGGTGCACAGCGGGCGGCTGCTGCTGCGGTTCGCCGGCGTCAAGGACCGCAACGCCGCCGAGGCGCTGCGCGGCACCATCCTGATCGCCGAGGTCGACCCGGAGGAGCGTCCGGACGACCCGGAGGAGTACTACGACCACCAGCTGATCGGCCTGGACGTGGTGCTGCTCGACGGCACCCCGGTCGGCGAGCTCACCGAGGTGCTCCACCTGCCCTACCAGGACCTGCTCACCGTGAAGAAGCCGGACGGCACCGAGGTGCTGGTCCCGTTCGTGACCCGGATCGTGCCGACCATCGACCTGGAGAACCAGCGCGCCGTGATCGACCCGCCGCCCGGTCTGATCGACCCGGAGCAGGCCGAGGTGCTCCGCGACGAGTCGGCGGACGACGAGTCGGCGGAGGAGGCCGAGTGACCTCCCAGGAGCCGATGCGGGACCCGGCCGCGCAGGAGCCGGGCGAGCTCACCGAAGCGGGCGAGCACACCGAAACGGGTGAGTCCGCCGCGACGGGTGACTCCGCCACGACGCGTGACTCCGCCGCGACGGGTGGGGCGGTGCAGAGCGGGATGCGGATCGACGTCGTCTCGATCTTCCCCGAGTACCTGGAGCCGCTGAACATCTCGCTGGTCGGCAAGGCCCGCGCCCGCGGCCAGCTCGACGTGCACGTCCACGACCTGCGCGACTGGACGCACGACGTGCACCGGACCGTGGACGACAGCCCGTACGGTGGCGGCCCCGGCATGGTGATGAAGCCCGAGCCGTGGGGCGAGGCCCTGGACACGGTGATCGGCCGGGGCCCGGCGGGGGAGGTGCCGACCCTGGTCGTGCCCACCCCCAGCGGCCGCCCGTTCACCCAGGAGCTCGCGCAGGAGCTGGCCGGCCGCCCGTGGCTGGCCTTCACCCCGGCCCGGTACGAGGGCATCGACCGCCGGGTGATCGAGGAAGCGGCCACCCGGATGCCGGTGGTCGAGGCGTCGATCGGCGACTACGTGCTGGCCGGCGGCGAGGTCGCGGTGCTGGTCATGGTCGAGGCGATCGCCCGGCTGCTGCCGGGGGTGCTCGGCAACGCCGAGTCCCACCGGGACGACTCCTTCGCGCCCGGCGCGATGGCCGACCTGCTGGAGGGCCCGGTCTACACCAAGCCCGCCGAGTGGCGCGGCCGCGTGGTGCCGGACGTGCTGCTGAGCGGCAACCACGGCCGGATCGCCCGCTGGCGGCGCGAGCAGGCCTTCGCCCGCACCCTGGCCAACCGGCCGGACCTGGTCGGCCGCTGGCGGCACGCGGACTTCGACAAGAAGGACCGCGCGGCGCTCAGCGTGCTCGGCCTGGCCTGGGACGAGGGGCTCGGCCGATTTCGGTCCGCGGCCGATGGTGTGGAAGAATAGGCCGCTGCTGTCTGTCGCTGGACTCCTCCCGTAGGGGTCACGTGGTTCGGCGCCCTCGCCACGGGGGGATCGCCAGAAGCCGATGCGGCCCGCGGCAATCCCCATTCTCACGAACTTCCGTGGGCGGCCCGTGGCGCCCGCGATGGAGAGCAACATGAGCAACAAGCTCGCTGCTGTCGACGCGGCTTCGCTGCGTAGCGACATTCCGGCCTTCCGCGCCGGTGACACCCTGAAGGTGCACGTCCGGGTCATCGAGGGCAACCGCTCCCGTGTCCAGGTCTTCCAGGGCGTCGTCATCCGCCGCCACGGCGCCGGCATCGGTGAGACCTTCACCGTTCGCAAGGTCAGCTTCAACGTCGGTGTCGAGCGCACCTTCCCGGTGCACACCCCGGTCGTCGAGAAGATCGAGGTCGTGACCCGCGGTGCGGTTCGCCGCGCCAAGCTGTACTACCTGCGTGACCTCCGCGGCAAGGCCGCGAAGATCAAGGAGAAGCGCGACCGCTGATCCACCGGCCCCCGGCATCGCCGGGGGATCGGATCGCTCTGGGGGGCCGGGCTGCCGCACGGTAAGCTCAGCGCCCGATGAGCACGCACGAACCACCCGCGGACCGCGACGGCCGTCCCGCACCCACCGGTGCGGGCTCGCCGACGCGGTCCGCGGTCGTTTCCGGGGACACCTCCGGGGACGCCTCCCGGGACGCCTCCGGCGGGGAGACCGCGGGGGATGGCCGGGAGTCGGAGGGGACCCCGGAGCCGTCGGGGACCCCGGAACCGTCGGGGATCTCCGAACCGGCGGAGGGCGCTTCGGAGCCGGAGGAGGCCCCGGAGCCGGAGGGTGGACGGCCGCGCTCGCGCTCGCGGGACCTGCTGCTGCTCGTCGGCATCTGCCTGCTCACGCTGCTCCTGGTGAACGCCTTCGTGGCACGCCCCTTCTCGGTGCCGTCCGGGTCCATGGAGAACAGCCTTCGCCCGGGCGACCGCCTGATCGCGAACAAGCTGTCCTACGCCTTCGGCGGTCACCCCCAGCGCGGTGACGTGGTGGTGTTCGACGGCACGGGCTCCTTCCTGCGCAAGCCGTTCGAGCCGGACGGATTCCGGTCCTCGCTGCGCTCCCTCGGCCGCGACCTCGGGCTGGTCCCGGCGGGCGACTCGGTCTATGTGAAGCGGGTCATCGGCGTCGGTGGCGACCGGGTCACCAGCGTCGGACCGGGCCACCCGATCACCGTCAACGGCGTCCCGGTCGACGAGTCCGGCTATCTGGCCCCGGGGGACGAGCCGTCCGAGGTCGCCTTCGACATCGTGGTGCCGGCCGGCAAGCTCTGGGTGATGGGCGACCACCGCAGCGCCTCCCGAGACTCCCGCGACCACCTCGGCGAGCCCGGCGGCGGGTTCGTCCCCGAGTCCAAGGTGATCGGGCGGGCCGCGTGGGTGGTCTACCCGGTCGGCCGCTGGAGCGGCCTGGACCGGCCGGCGGCCTTCGCCGCGACAGGGGGGACGGGTGGCCATGGGGACCAGGGGTAGGGGACGGCTCGCCGACCGCCCCGCCGCCGACGGCTCCGCGACCGCTGCGGCGCCCGTGATCTCCGCGCCGTCCGGGGGCTCCGTGCCGTCCGCGCAGCCCGTGCCGTCCGCGCCCGCCGAGATCGGCGCGGAGGACGGCGGGACGGGCGCCCCGCCGGTCCGGGGCCGTGCCGAGCGCCGCCGTACCGCCCGCCGGGCGGCCCGCCGCCGCAGGCGCTCCCGGGTGCTCGAGATCCCGCTGATCGTCGTGGTGGCGCTGGTCGTCGCGCTGGTGATGAAGACCTTCCTGGTGCAGGTGTTCGTGATCCCCTCCGGCTCGATGGAGGAGACCATCCAGGTCGGGGACCGGGTGCTGGTGGACAAGCTCACCCCCTGGTTCGGCGCCGAGCCGGAGCGCGGCGAGGTGGTGGTGTTCAAGGATCCGGGCGGTTGGCTGGAGAACGAGCACGGGCCGTTGACGGACGGCCCGGTCCTGCACGGGGCCAAGCAGGTCCTGACCTTCGTCGGTCTGCTGCCGTCCGACAACGAGCAGGACCTGATCAAGCGCGTGATCGGGGTCGGCGGCGACACCGTGGAGTGCTGCGACGAGCAGGGTCGGGTGAGCCTCAACGGCAAGCCGCTGGACGAGCCCTACCTCGCGCCGGGCAACCCGCCGTCCCGGCAGCCGTTCAAGGTGAAGGTGCCGCCGGACCGGCTCTGGGTGATGGGTGACCACCGGGACGTGTCCGCCGACTCCCGGTTCCACATGGGCAATCCGGGGCAGGGCACGATCCCGCTGAGCGGCGTGGTCGGACGGGCGTTCATGATCGGCTGGCCGCTGGGCCGGGTCCATCAACTTGATGTGCCGGTTTCACTCTCCTCGGTGGCCCGGGTCTCGCGGGCCCCCGGAACCGGGCCGGACTTCGCGGGTGCGCGCCCGGTTCCTCAGGAACCGCCGCTCGTTATGGGTGTGTTGGGCATCCTTCCGCTCGTCGGCCGCAGGGTGGGGCGGGTCCGGTCGTAGGCCCCGGCGGGGCGGTGGGTGGTCGGAGCGCGCGTGTGGGACCGCGAGCCGGATGCCCGGGAGTGATAGAGAAGTGCTGGGTGCGGCCGGTCCGTGGGGACGGGGCGCGCCCGAAGGCTGTGCCGGTGTCAGGCGGACCCCGTACCGGGGAGGTCCTGGCGATCGCGGCCGGTGGTGGAGCGTGGTGCCCGCTGTGCGGCACTGTGAACGCGGGCGCACGGGCGTCCGCACAGCAGGGAGGAGACGTTGTGGGGGATTTGGTGATCGGCGCCCGCTCAGGCGCCGGAGAGCCCGAGGGCTCCGGCGGCCGGGCGGCCCGGTCCGCGGAATCCGCGGCGCCTTCGGTCTCGGCCGAGGACGCGGCGGCCCAGTCCGCAGACGAGCACGGCGACGGCACGGGTGACGCCTCCGGGGCCTTCGGGGCCGCCCAGGACGACTCGGGGCCGGCGGACGGGACCGAGGACCGGCCGGACCGGAACGAGCGCAAGCCGCGTTCGTTCTGGAAGGAGCTGCCGATCCTCATCGGGATCGCCCTGGTCCTGGCGCTCGTGATCAAGACGTTCTTCGTCCAGGCGTTCTCCATTCCGTCGGAGTCGATGCAGAACACGCTGCAGGTCGGGGACCGGGTGCTGGTGGACAAGCTCACCCCCTGGTTCGGCGCCGAGCCGGAGCGCGGCGAGGTCGTGGTGTTCCACGACCCGGGCGGCTGGCTGGCCGACGAGCCCACCAAGGAGAGCAGCAACTCCTTCGTCCGGGGCGTCCAGGACGTGCTGAGCTTCGTCGGCCTGATGCCCTCCGACAACGAGAAGGACCTCATCAAGCGGGTCATCGCGGTCGGCGGCGACACCGTCGAGTGCGAGGGCGAGGGCCCGGTGAAGGTCAACGGGGTCGCACTCGACGAGCCGTACGTCTTCCCCGGCAACACCCCCTGCGGTACCAAGCCGTTCGCCCCGGTGCACGTCCCGGAGGGCAGCATCTGGGTGATGGGCGACCACCGCGCGGACTCGCTGGACTCGCGGTTCCACATGGACCAGCCGGGTGGAGGCACCGTCCCGGTCGACGAGGTGATCGGGCGCGCCTTCGTGGTGGCCTGGCCGATCAACCGCTGGTCGACGCTGCCGGTCCCGGGCACCTTCGACCAGAAGGGGCTGGCCGCGGCCACGCCGGTGGTGCCGGCCGCGGCCGGTGCCGTGGGCGCCGTCGCCCTGCTCCCGCTGGTCCGCCGGCTGCGGAGCCGGGGGGACCGCGACAACCGGTCCTGACCCGGAACGGGTGGCCCTCGGGTCTTGCGCGGGCCGTGGTACCGACGAGTAATCTGCTCGGACGTGCCACGGCCCGCCGGGTTTTCCGCCCCCCTGGCCCCGGCACGCCACGGTGCGCGTTTCCGGGTCGGTCAGGGTTGGACGGTGTCGATGAGCAGTGTCGTGGAACGGACCGCCGACGGTCCGTCGGCCGCCGCCCGGCCCCGGCGCGGGCCCGCGGCCGTGCTGCAGGGGGTGCTGCTCGCCCTCGGTCTGGTCCTGCTGGTCGGCGGCTTCGTGGTGATCGCCGTGAACTACCGGCCGTACGACATCCCCACCGCCTCGATGGCGCCCACCCTCCAGGTCGGGGACACCGTCCTGGCCCGGAAGGCCGACGGCGCGGACGTCGGCCGGGGTGACGTGGTGATCTTCCGCGACCAGGCCTGGGGCGGCCAGCTCATGGTCAAGCGCGTGGTCGCGGTCGGCGGCGACACCGTCGCGGTCGGGGCGGGCGACCAGCGGCTGACCGTGAACGGCAAGCCGGTCGACGAGTCGTACCTCGCGGCGCAGGGCGCGCAGGGCGGCTCGTTCAGCGTGGAGGTCCCGGCCGGTCGCCTGTTCCTGCTCGGTGACAACCGGCTGGGGTCGCTCGACTCCCGCGTCCACCTGGAGGCCGACGGCGGGACCGTCCCGGCCACCGAGGTGGAGGCCCGGGTCGAGGCCACCGTGCTGCCGCCCGGCCGGACCGGCCTGCTGGCGGGCACCTCGGCCTTCGACGCGGTCGGCGGCGTGGCCCGGCCGGCGGGCCCGGGACCGCTGGAGCCCGCGTTCTACGCGACCGTTGTAGGCACGGCGACGATCCTCGTGACCACGGCGGTGAGCGGGGTGGCGGGTCTGGCGCGTCGGCGCCGCCGCCCGGCCTGACCGCGGCCGCCACCGTTCACGACGCCACCGCTCTGCCCAACCTCGCCCCGGACGACCCTGCCGGGTGGCAGGATCGGGGGAACGACCGGGGCGGACGAAGGGAGCGTGGAGGCTCGTCATGGCGGTACAGCGGCGCAGGGCCTCGCGGATCCTGCTGCTCGACGGCCAGGACCGGCTGCTGCTCTTCCACGGCTCCGACCCGGCGGCACCGGGCGTCACCTGGTGGTTCACCCCCGGCGGCGGGCTGGAGCCCGGGGAGGACACCCGGGAGGCCGCCGAGCGGGAGCTCGCCGAGGAGACCGGCTTGCGGGGCGTGGAGCTGGGACCGGTGGTGGCGTACGGCACGGCTTCGTTCTCCTATCGGGGGCGGCGCTACGAACAGGAACAGTGGTTCCACCTGGCCCGCACGGCGGACACGGCGGTCGACCACTCGGGCATGGGCGCGGACGAACACGCCGAACTGCTCGCGGCACGCTGGTGGACGGTCGAGGAATTGCGGGCCACCGCCGAGACGGTCTATCCGGTCGGACTGGTGGACTTTCTGGATCGGCTTTTGACCGAGGGGCCGCCGGTCGATCCGGTACGGCTCTGAGGGTGAGTGCGGTGGTCCACAATGGGTGGACGTGACAAGTTGAGGGGACGCCTGGATGAGTGCCGAAGATCTCGAGAAGTACGAGACCGAGATGGAGCTCAAGCTCTACCGGGAGTACCGGGACGTCGTCGGCCTGTTCAAGTACGTGATCGAGACCGAGCGACGGTTCTACCTCACCAATGACTACGAGCTGCAGGTGCACTCGGTGCAGGGTGAGGTCTTCTTCGAGGTTTCGATGGCGGATGCGTGGGTCTGGGACATGTACCGGCCGGCCCGGTTCGTCCGCAAGGTCCGGGTGCTGACCTTCAAGGACGTGAACATCGAGGAACTCGCGAAGAGCGACCTGGAGCTGCCTTCGGACGAGCCCGGCTTCGGGAACTGACGTTGGACCGCCCGGTCCCCGGATGTCCAGGGGAATTTCGGGTATTCCGGGAATCTCACCCCTGTGGGTGACAGGAGTTATCCACAGGCCCGAGTTATCCACAGCGAATGACATCCCGCTGGTCCGCTCCCGGGCCGCACGGCAACCTCCCCGGCGGAGGTGGTCACCGTGCAGGACACCAAGGTGCAGGACAGCAAGCGCGGTACGCGCAAGCAGCCGGCGAAGGCCCGGCAGGACGGGCAGCCGCGCCGGCGGGCGGCGCGGGCCCCGGCGGGCGGGTCGTCGCCCCCGCCGGCCGTTCCCGCCCCGTCGGCCGTTCCCGCCCCGCCCGGCCCGGGGCGGCCGACCAACACCGGCCTCGGCCGCTACGGCGAGCGGGTCGCCGCCCGCCGGCTCACCGAGGACGGCTTGCGGATCCTCGACCGCAACTGGCGGTGCGTCGAGGGCGAGCTGGACATCGTCGCCCTCGACGGCGACACGGTGGCCGTCTGCGAGGTGAAGACCCGCTCCGAGCGGGGGTTCCAGCAGCCCACCGAGGCCATCGACCGGACCAAGGCGGACCGGCTGCGGCGCCTGGCCGAGCGCTGGCTGAGCGAGCGCTGGCCCGACCACTTCGCCCGGCTGGCCGGCCCCGGGTACCAGCCCGGGCCCACCGACCCGCCGTGGGCGCCCGTGCCGCCCGGCGGCATCCGGATCGACCTGGTCGCCGTCATCAACCGCTCCCGCGGCGCCGCCTCGGTCGACCACCTGCGGGGGGTGGTCTGAGATGGCCTTCGCCCGGACGTGTTCCGTGGCCCTGGTCGGCGTCGACGGGGTGATCGTCGAGGTCCAGGCCGATCTGGAGCCCGGGGTGGCGGCGTTCACCCTGGTCGGCCTGCCCGACAAGGCGCTCTCCGAGGCCCGCGACCGGGTGCGCGCGGCCGTCGTGAACAGCGGCGAGGCCTGGCCGCAGCGGAAGCTGACCGTCGGCCTGAGCCCGGCGTCGGTGCCCAAGAGCGGCAGCGGCTTCGACCTCGCCGTGGCCTGCGCCGTGCTGGCCGCCGCCGAGCGGCTCGACCCGTCCGCGATCGCGGACCTGCTGATCATCGGCGAACTCGGGCTGGACGGGCGGGTGCGCCCGGTGCGCGGGGTGCTCCCGTCGGTGCTGGCCGCCGCCGACGCGGGCTACGAGCGGGTCGTGGTCGCCGAGCAGACCGCCGCCGAGGCCTCGCTCGTCCCCGGGGTCACCGTCGTCGGCGTGCGGAGCCTGCGCCAACTGGTGGCCGTGCTCACCGGGGCTCCCGAACCGGAGGAGCCCGCCGAGCGGCTCGGCGGTCGCCCCGACCCGCTGATGGCGGGCCTCATGCTCCCCAGCGCGGGGGTGCGCGGGCTGCCCGACGAGGCCGCCGCCCGGATGGACCTCGCCGACGTCGCCGGGCAGTACGAGGCCCGGCGGGCCCTGGAGATCGCCGCCGCCGGAGGCCACCACCTCTACCTCAAGGGACCGCCGGGCGCGGGCAAGACGATGCTCGCCGAACGGCTGCCGTCGCTGCTCCCGCCGCTCACCCAGAAGGAGGCGCTGGAGGTCACCGCGGTCCACTCGGTGGCGGGGCTGCTCCCGGCGGGCCGGCCGCTGATCGACTGCGCGCCCTACTGCTCCCCGCACCACTCGACGACCATGCCCGCCATCGTCGGCGGCGGCAGCGGCCTGCCGAGACCGGGCGCGGTCTCGCTGGCCCACCGGGGCGTCCTCTTCCTCGACGAGGCTCCGGAGTTCCCCGTCCGGGTGCTGGACGCGCTGCGCCAACCGCTCGAATCGGGTGAGGTGGTGATCGCCCGTTCGGCGGGGTCGCTCAGGTTGCCGGCCCGGTTCCTGCTCTGCCTCGCCGCCAACCCCTGCCCGTGCGGGCGCCACTCGCGGCGGGGGGAGGGGTGCGAGTGCACCCCCGCCATGGTCAGCCGGTACCAGGGCCGGCTCTCCGGGCCGCTGCTCGACCGGGTCGACCTCCAGGTCCAGGTCGCCCCCGTCACCAGGGCCGAGCTGATGCAGCGTGACAGCACGGCGGAGACCACCGAGATCGTCGCCGCGCGCGTGCGGGCGGCGCGCGAGCGCGCGGCGGCCCGGCTCGCCGGCACTCCGTGGCGGACCAACGCCGAGGTCCCCGGCCACGAGCTCCGTACCCGCTGGCAGCTCGGGCCCGGCGCCCTGACCGACGCCGCGCGGCAGTTGGAGCGGGGCCTGCTGACCGCCCGCGGCCTGGACCGGGTGCTCCGGGTCGCCTGGACGGTCGCCGATCTCGCCGGCCGGGACCGCCCCGAACAGCGCGACGTCCGGACGGCCCTCGTCCTGCGCACCGGTGTCGAGCAGGGGCTGCCGATGACGGAGCGGTTCGCCGTCCGTCCGGCCCCCGCCCCGGTGGAGGCCGACGAGCGGGGCGAACGCAGACCGGGCCGTCCCCGGGCGGGCCGCCGGACACCCGATCCCCACCCGGGGCAGGAGGAGAGCAGCACGTGAACCACAGCGTCGACGACCTTCGGCAGGACCCGCCCGCCCTCCCGGAGCCCGAACCCCAGCCCGAACCCCAGCACGGGCCCCAGCACGGGCCCCAGCCCGGACCCCGGCACGGCCCTCAGCCCGAACCCCGGCACGGGCCGCAAGCCGACCCCGACCCCGGGCCCGCCGCCCGGCCCGGCGCCCGGCCCGGCGCCCGACCCGGGGACCGGCCCGCCATCGAGCCCGAGCGCCTCGCCCGGGCGGCGCTGAGCCGAATGGGCGAACCCGGGGACGCCGTCCTCGGCCGCTGGCTGACCCGCCTCGACGCCCTGGACGTCGTGCGGGCGATCCGGGACGGCACCGTACCGGACGGACCGGGTCCGGACGCCGCCCGGTTGGCCGGCTACCAGGCCCGGCTGGTCGGTCTCGACCCGGTGGCCGACCTGGAACGGGTGCGCTCGGTCGGTGGACGCTTCATCATTCCGGGCGACACCGAGTGGCCGAGTCAGCTGGACGACCTCGGCGACGGCCGGCCCACCGGCCTCTGGGTGGTCGGCGCGAGCTCGCTGCGCCTGCTCGCCCTGCGCTCGGTCGCGGTGGTCGGCGCCCGGGCGTGCACCGCCTACGGCGCGCACGTCGCCGGGGAGCTCTCCGCCCAACTGGCCGAACGCGGCTGGGTGGTCGTCTCCGGCGGTGCGTACGGGATCGACGCGGCCGCCCACCGGGGCGCGCTGGCGGTCGGCGGACCGACCGTGGGGGTGCTCGCCTGCGGGGTGGACGTGGCCTACCCGCGGGGCAACACCGACCTGATCCGCCGGATCGCCGAGCAGGGCCTGCTGCTCAGCGAACTCCCGCCGGGGGAGCACCCGACCCGGTTCCGGTTCGTGCTGCGCAACCGGGTGATCGCGGCGCTGACCCGGGGCACCGTGGTGGTCGAGGCGGCGCTGCGCAGCGGCGCGCTCAGTACGGCCAGGCGCGCCCGCGACCTCAACCGGCACACCATGGGCGTCGCCGGTCCGGTGACCTCGGAACTCTCCGCCGGGGTGCACGCCCTGATCCGCAGCGGCGCCGCCACCCTGGTGACCGACGCGGCCGAGGTCGCCGAGCTGATCGGCGCGATCGGCGAGGACCTGGCGCCGGAGCGGACCGGCCCGGTCCTGCCCAGGGACCTGCTGGAGCCGGCCGCGGCCCGGGTCCTGGAGGCGGTGCCCGCGACGCCGGACGGCGCGCCGGTGGAGCGGCTGGCCCGGCAGTCCGGGCTCCCGCCGGACGAGGTGCTCCAGCGACTGTACGAGCTGGGCTCGCTCGGCTACATCGAGCGGCACGGCGCCCACTGGCGCCTGGTGCGGAGGAGGTGACGGGCCGGTAGGAGGCGGTGCGGGCGTCCGGTTCGTCCACCTCCGGTTCCCGGTGGCGGCGGCGGGGCCGCGGCGACACGAACGCCACCGGATCGAGGGACGACCGAGTGGCGGTAGCACTACGCAGCGAGTCGGTCACGCTACGCTCGCCATGCCTTCCCTATCAGCACATGACTCGGCAGAACGGCGCAGACCAACGTATGCCCACACACATTCCCGGACACAGAGTGACCGGTGGCGCCCGGTCCTCGGGAGGGCCGCGGACCGAGCGGCGCCCCGTGACCGAGTTCCCGCCCAAGGCCGCGGGTGGGATGGGGGCCCTGGCACGGCAGGGCGGCCGCCCGGCACACACCGGGGCGCACGACGACCGGCCGGACGCGCCCGGCGCTTCCGCCGCCTCGGCCGCCCCCGCGCCGGCCGAGGCGCCGGGTCCCCGCCGGGAGGCGGGCGGTCGGGAGCGCACGGCGCTCGAAGAACTCTGGCGCGCCTACAAGGAGACGGCCGACCAGCGGCTGCGGGAGCAGCTGATCCTGCACTACTCACCACTCGTCAAGTACGTGGCGGGCCGGGTCGGGGTCGGCCTGCCGTCCAACGTCGAGCAGGCCGACTTCGTCTCCTCCGGGGTCTTCGGGCTGATCGATGCGATCGAGAAGTTCGACATCGACCGCGCCATCAAGTTCGAGACCTACGCGATCAGCCGGATCCGCGGCGCGATCATCGACGAGCTGCGGGCGCTGGACTGGATCCCGCGCTCGGTGCGGCAGAAGGCGAAGGCGGTCGAGCGGACGTACGCGACGCTGGAGGCCCGGCTGCGGCGGACGCCGAACGAGCCCGAGGTGGCGGCCGAGATGGGCATCGCCATCGAGGACCTGCACGCCATCTTCAGCCAGCTGTCGCTCGCCAACGTGGTGGCGCTCGACGAGCTGCTGCACCCGGTCGGCGAGGGCGGCGACCGGCTGAGCCTGATGGACACCCTGGAGGACCACGGCGCCGACAACCCGGTCGAGGTGGCCGAGGACCGCGAGCTGCGCCGGCTGCTGGCACAGGCGGTGAACACCCTCCCCGAACGGGAGAAGACGGTGGTGACGCTCTACTACTACGAGGGCCTGACGCTCGCCGAGATCGGCCAGGTGCTCGGCGTGACGGAGAGCCGGGTCAGCCAGATCCACACCAAGTCGGTGCTCCAGCTGCGCGCCAAGCTGTCGGACATCCGCTAGTGCGGAGCCCCGGCGGGGGCGGGCGGCGGGTCGGGCGCGCCGTGCACGCCGGGTTCGCGCCCTCTGCCCCGCTGCGTCCTCCTCCGCATCCCCCGGGGACGCGCGGCACCGTACCGGCGGGGTGTAGGGCTCCGTACAGTGGGGGCGTGCCGAAGATCCGAGCGGCCAGTGTGGCCGAGCACCGCCAGCTGCAGCGGGCAGCCCTCCTCGACGCTGCCCGCAGCCTCCTCACCGAGGGAGGCATGGAGGCCTTGACCTTCCCCGCGCTCGCCGCGCGCACGGGGCTCGCGCGTTCCTCGGTGTACGAGTACTTCCGCTCCCGCGGGGCGGTGGTGGAGGCGCTCTGCGAGGTCGACTTCCCGCTCTGGGCCGCCGAGATCGAGGCCGGGATGGCGAGCCGGGACACCGCGGCCGACCGGATCGAGGCGTACGTCCGGGGGCAACTGGCGCTGGCCGCCGACCCGCGGCACCGGGCGGTCGTCGCGATCTCCGCGCTGGAGCTGGACGACGCGGCCCGCGAACGCATCCGGGCGGCGCACGGGACGCTGGTCGGGCTGGTGGTCCAGGCGCTGGAGGACCTCGGGCACGAGCAGCCGCGGCTGGCCGCGACCCTGCTCCAGGGGATCGTCGAGGCGGCCGTCCGGCAGGCGGAGCAGCGCGCCGCGGGCGGTCGGGCCGAGAGCCCCGAGGTGATCGCGGACGCCGCCGTCGCCCTCGCGCTGTACGGCCTGGGCCCGAGCTGAGCGGACGCGCTTCCGGGAGCGCTTCCGGCGCCGCCCCGGACAACGGGGCCGACACCGACCGGGGCCGACACCGACCGGGACGGCGCGGACTTCAGGGCTGTGCCGGGCGGGGGCCGAGCGGCAGCAGTCGGGCCGTGCCGAGGCCGAGCAGGGCGGGCGGGTCGAGGTAGCGCCGGCCGCGCAGCAGTCCCCAGTGCAGGCAGGGGCCGTCCGCGCAGTGGCCGGCGCCGGTGGTGAGCCGCCCGATCACCTGGCCGGCGGCCACCGCGGTGCCGACCGGGAGGGCGCCGTCCACCGGTAGGTAGGTGGTCCGCAGCGGGGGAGCCGGGGGAGTGCCCGTCACCGGGTGGGTGACGGTGACCACCGGCCGCCCGGCCACCGGTCCGGCGAAGGTCACCACCCCGGCAGCCGCGGCCCGGACCTCCGCACCGGGCGTGGCCGCGAGGTCGACGCCCCGGTGCCCGGCGGCCCAGGGCGTCGCCGGCGCGTCGAAGCGGCCGACCACGGCCCCCGGCCGTCCACCCGGCCCGTCCACCGGCCACACCCGCCCGACCGCGCCGCCGCTCGACACGTCCGACCGAACAACCGCCCGACCAGCAGCCCGACCATCCGCCCGAAGCGCCGCCCGCCCGGCCGCGTGCCCCGCCGGGCCGGGGGCGGCGGTCGGCAGCAGCGCGGTCAGCACCAGCAGCACGAGCAGCAGCACCCGTCGGCCGTGCTCCGGGCCGGGCCCCGGCGGCGGCAGCGCGGGTGCGGCGGAAGGGGTGCGAACGCGCGCGGTGGCAGTCATGCGGGCGAGGTTCCCCGGGGCGCCCCGTCCCGGCCACCGCGGTTCCGATTCCTGTGGACAACCGGCGCCTGTGGACGGTGACCATCCCCCGAACGGGCGTACGCCACCGGGTTCACGGAGGCCCAACAGGCCCGCCCGGGCCCCCGGGACCTGGCCCGTCCCCGGTGGCCCGGCTTCCGTCGAGTCGCCCGGCGCTCGGCGCTTCCCGTACACTTCACACGCGACCCGGTCCGCCGGGTCGACTTCGCACGCCCCGCCACCGGTGGTCGGAAGCGGCCCAGCCGCCACCTCCGCCAGGTGCGAGTGCCGCTCGGTCCGCCGGGCCCGGCAGGTCTTCGGACCGACCGGGCGCAAGCGGCTCGGCACGTTCGGGGCGTCAGGCGTGGCTGTCACCTGGCCGCCACGGACAAAACCGAGCCTGACCCGGCCGTTCGCACGCGCCGAGCGGGGAGCGCCACCGCGCCACCCGTGACGCGTTTGCGCCGGAGCCGGGCGTAACACCTGAGGAGAACGGCTATGGCCGTCGTCACGATGCGGGAGCTGCTGGAGAGCGGCGTCCACTTCGGTCACCAGACCCGTCGCTGGAACCCGAAGATGAAGCGCTTCATCATCACCGAGCGCAACGGCATCTACATCATCGACCTCCTGCAGTCGCTGAACTACATCGACCGCGCCTTCGAGTTCATCAAGGAGACCGTTGCCCACGGCGGCAGCGTCCTCTTCGTCGGCACGAAGAAGCAGGCCCAGGAGGCCATCGCCGAGCAGGCCACCCGCGTGGGCATGCCCTACGTGAACCAGCGCTGGCTCGGCGGCATGCTGACCAACTTCTCGACCGTCTACAAGCGCCTGCAGCGCCTCAAGGAGCTGGGCGAGCTCGACTTCTCGGACGTGGCCGGCTCCGGTCTCACCAAGAAGGAGCTCCTGGTCCTCCAGCGCGAGCACGACAAGCTGGAGAAGACCCTCGGCGGTATCCGCGACATGCAGCGCGTTCCCAGCGCCGTCTGGATCGTGGACACCAAGAAGGAGCACATCGCGGTCGGCGAGGCCCGGAAGCTCAACATCCCGGTCGTCGCCATCCTCGACACCAACTGCGACCCCGACGAGGTCGACTACAAGATCCCGGGCAACGACGACGCGATCCGCTCCGTCACCCTGCTGACCCGTGTGATCGCCGACGCCGTCGCCGAGGGCCTCAAGGCCCGCGCCGGTGTCGCCAAGGGCGATGTCAAGGCCGAGCCGGGCGCCGACCAGCCGCTCGCCGACTGGGAGAAGGACCTCCTGGAGGGCGAGAAGAAGGCTGACGAGGCCCCCGCCGCCGAGGCTCCCGCTGCCGAGGCCCCGGCCGCCGAGGCCCCCGCTGCCGAGGCGCCGGCCGAGCAGGCCTGACGTACCAAGGGTGAGGGGCACCCGCCGGTACGACACCGGTCGGTGCCCCTCTCTCCCGTGCCCGGGCCGCAGCAGCGGTCCGGGCGCAACCCCACGCAGACACGCGAGACGCGAGAAGAGATTCACACCATGGCGAACTTCACCGCCGCGGACGTCAAGAAGCTCCGTGAGCTCACCGGCGCCGGCATGATGGACTGCAAGAAGGCTCTGGACGAGGCCGAGGGCAACGTCGAGAAGGCCGTCGAGCTCCTTCGCATCAAGGGCCAGAAGGGCGTCGCCAAGCGCGAGGGCCGTGACGCCTCCAACGGCGCCGTCGCCGCCCTGATCGCCGAGGACAAGAAGTCCGGCGTCCTGGTCGAGCTGAACTGCGAGACCGACTTCGTCGCCAAGGGTGACAACTTCGTCAAGGTCGCCGACGCGATCGCCACCCACGTCGCCAAGTCGGCCCCGGCCGACCTGGACGCCGCGCTCGCCTCCGAGATCGAGGCCGGCAAGACCGTCCAGCAGTTCGTCGACGAGGCCAACGCGACCCTGGGCGAGAAGATCGTCTTCCGTCGCTTCGCCCAGTTCGACGGTGACGGCTTCGTCGCGGTCTACCTCCACAAGACCAGCCCCGACCTGCCGCCGGCCGTCGGCGTCCTGGTCGAGCTGGACAAGGAGAACGCCGAGGTCGCCAAGGACGTCGCGCAGCACATCGCCGCCTTCGCGCCGAAGTACCTGTCCCGCGAGGACATCCCGGCCGAGGACATCGAGAACGAGCGCCGCGTCGCCGAGGCCACCGCTCGCGAGGAGGGCAAGCCGGAGGCCGCCCTGCCGAAGATCGTCGAGGGTCGCGTCACCGGCTTCGTGAAGGAGCACTCCGTCCTGGAGCAGGCCTTCGCGAAGGACAACAAGAAGACCGTCGCCAAGGTCCTCGAGGAGAACGGCGTCGCCCTCAAGCGCTTCGCCCGCTTCCGCGTCGGCGCCTGAGCCACGTTCCACCCGGGTTCCCGGCCGTAGGCTGGGAACCGCCCCCGCCCGCTGACCAGGGCGGAAGGGACGCGCCGTACGGGCTCACCCAGCGCCATCCGTCCATGGGCGAGCCGCGTCGGCAGCATGAACGACGAGGAGGCCATTGCCGTGCAGGACACCGAACCGGTTCCCGCGGCAGTGGCCTCCTCGCGTGTACGCGCAGGCCGGGGATCCGCACGTCCACGCCTGTGAACCAGTAGGTGTAGAGGAGAAGTCCATGCAGGAGACGCAGGAGACCGCGCAGGACCCCCGGGCCGGCTCGCGCCGCCGGGTGATGCTGAAGCTGTCCGGTGAGGCCTTCGCCGGTGGTGGCGGGCTCGGCGTCGATCCGGACGTCGTGCACGCGATCGCCCGCGAGATCGCCACCGTCGTCCGCGCCGGTACCGAGGTCGCCGTGGTCATCGGCGGCGGGAACTTCTTCCGCGGCGCCGAGCTCCAGGTCCGCGGCATGGACCGGGCCCGCTCCGACTACATGGGCATGCTCGGCACCGTCATGAACTGCCTCGCGCTCCAGGACTTCCTGGTCAAGGAGGGCATCGAGACCCGGGTCCAGACCGCCATCACGATGGGCCAGGTCGCCGAGCCGTACCTGCCGCTGCGCGCCGTCCGGCACCTGGAGAAGGGCCGCGTGGTGATCTTCGGCGCGGGTATGGGCATGCCCTACTTCTCCACCGACACCACGGCCGTCCAGCGTGCCCTGGAGATCCACGCCGACGTGCTGCTGATGGGCAAGAACGGCGTGGACGGCGTCTACGACTCCGACCCCCGGACCAACCCGGACGCGGTCAAGTTCGACGCGCTGGAGTACTCCGAGGTCATCGCGCGCGACCTCAAGGTCGCCGACCTCACCGCGATCACGCTGTGCAAGGACAACAACCTGCCGATGCTGGTCTTCGAGCTGCTGGCCGAGGGCAATATCGCGCGTGCGGTGAAGAGTGAGAAGATCGGCACACTCATCAGCCAGGATTCTGTCCGGGCCTGAGCAGCAATCAGCCGTACGGGACGGCGTCGACCGGGTGCGATCAGTGCGATCGACGCGCCCGGCCGCGGCGCCGCTCCCGGTCGGGACAACCGCAGATGAACCGGACAGGGAGTACACAGTGATCGAAGAGACCCTCCTCGAGGCCGAGGAGAAGATGGAGAAGGCCGTCGCCGTCGCCAAGGACGACCTCGCCGCCATCCGTACCGGCCGTGCCCACCCGGCGATGTTCGCCAAGATCGTGGCCGAGTACTACGGCGCCGTGACGCCGATCAACCAGCTGGCCTCCTTCTCCGTGCCGGAGCCGCGGATGGCGGTCGTCTCGCCGTTCGACAAGACCGCGCTGAAGGCGATCGAGCAGGCGATCCGCGACTCCGACCTGGGCGTCAACCCGTCCAACGACGGTTCCATCATCCGGGTGGTGCTGCCGGAGCTCACCGAGGAGCGCCGCCGGGAGTTCATCAAGATCGCCCGGACCAAGGGCGAGGACGCCAAGGTCTCGATCCGCGCCGTGCGCCGCAAGGCCAAGGACGCCATCGACAAGCTGGTCAAGGACGGCGAGGTCGGCGAGGACGACGGTCGTCGTGGGGAGAAGGAGCTCGACGACACCACGGCCAAGTACGTGGCGCAGGTCGACGAGCTGCTGAAGCACAAGGAAGCCGAGCTGCTCGAAGTCTGATGAACGACGCCCCTGACGCCCCTGGCTACTGGGGCCCATCCGACCAGCAGTACCAGCCGTACCGCCCGTACCAGCCTGCGCAGGCACCGAACGCGCCCGCGCAGGCCCACGGCGGCCCGGGTCAGCCGGGCCAACCGGGACAGCCCGCGCAGCCGCACGGGCAGTACGGCGCGGGTGACCCCGGCCACCGAACGGGTCACTCGCAGCAGCCTCCGGTGTACTGGGGCGCCGACGCGGAGGAGACTCAGGTCATGCCTCCCGTACCGGCCGACCCGGGCCCGCAGCCGGCGCCCCCGCCGGGGTCCGACCCCGCCGGGGGACCGGCCCGGGAGGCCGGCCGGCTGAGCGGCCCGCTGTTCCGCGACGAGCAGCCCGGGGCGGCCGAGCCGGGTTCGTCGGAGACGGTCGTGCTGCGCGCGATCACCGACGACGGCCCGCCCGCCCCCGCCGGTGGCCCGTACCCGGGCACCCCGGGATACCCGGACGCCTCGGCGTACCCGGGCGCACCGGGCGCACCGGGCGGTCCGGCGGCGCCCGGCCACCCCGGTGCGCCGGGCGCGCAAGGCTTCCCGGCAGCGCAGGGCTTCCCGGCCGCGCCGGCCCGGCCCGGCCAGCCGGGTCAGCCGGGTCCGGGGCAGCCCCACCCCGTGCCGTCGTCCCACCCAGGGCAGGAGACACCCGTGGCCCAGGCCGACCCGCAGCCTCAGCCGCCGCAGCGCAAGCAGCGCGGCGGCCGCAACCTCCAGGCCGCGATAGGCGTGGGCGTCGGCCTCGGCGCGGTGATCGTGGCCTCGCTGTTCGTCGTCAAGGCACTGTTCCTGGTCGTGGTGATCGCGGCGGTGTCGGTCGGCGTCTGGGAGCTCACCAGCCGGCTGGCCGAGCGCAAGGAGATCAAGGCACCGCTGATCCCGCTGGTCGCGGGCGGCATCGCGATGGTCGCCACCGGCTACTTCTCGGGGATCCAGTGGGCCGCGGCCTCGCTCGCGCTGACCGGGCTGGCGGTGATGGTCTGGCGGATGGCCGAGCCGCCGGAGAACTACCTGCGGGACATAACGGCGGGCATCTTCACCGCCTTCTACGTGCCGTTCCTGGCCACCTTCGTCGCGATGATGCTGGCGGCCGACGACGGCCCGCAGCGGATCGTGCTGTTCCTGATCGTCACCGTCTGCAGTGACACCGGGGCCTACGCGGTGGGCTACAAGTTCGGCCGCACCAAGCTGGCGCCGACGATCAGCCCGGGCAAGACCCGCGAGGGCCTGGCCGGCGGCATCGGCCTGTCGATGCTGGCCGGTGCGCTGCTGATGGAGTTCGTCATCGACGGCGGCAGCTGGTGGCAGGGCCTGATCCTGGGCGGCTGCGCGGCGGTCACCGCGACCCTGGGCGACCTGGGCGAGTCGATGATCAAGCGCGACCTCGGCATCAAGGACATGGGCACGCTGCTGCCCGGCCACGGCGGGATCATGGACCGGCTGGACTCCCTGCTGCCGACCGCCCCGGTGGTCTGGCTGCTGCTGGCGGCCTTCGTCGGCAGCTGAGTCACCGCACCCGTGTGAGGAGGGCCCCGGACGCTCGGCGTCCGGGGCCCTCCGCGGTCTGCGACACTGGAACAACCATGCCTAAGCCCGGAGAACTCACCTTTGTCGCGCCGCGTGGCGCCAAGCCCCCGCGACACCTCGCCGACCTGAGCCCCGCCGAGCGCAAGGAGGCCGTCGCCGAGCTGGGCGAGCAGCCGTTCCGCGCCAAGCAGCTCTCGAACCACTACTTCGGCCGGATGTCGAACGACCCGGCGAGCTGGACGGACATCCCCGCCGCCAGCCGGGAGAAGCTCACCGAGAGCCTGCTGCCCGAGCTGATGTCGGTGGTCCGGCACGTCTCCTGCGACGACGACACCACCCGCAAGACGCTCTGGAAGCTGTTCGACGGCACGCTCGTCGAGTCGGTGCTGATGCGCTACCCGGACCGGGTCACCATGTGCATCAGCTCGCAGGCCGGTTGCGGCATGAACTGCCCGTTCTGCGCCACCGGCCAGGCCGGACTGACCCGCAACCTGTCCACCGCCGAGATCGTCGAGCAGATCGCCGCCGGGATGCGCGCGCTCAAGGCCGGCGAGATCCCCGGCGGCGAGGCCCGGCTCTCCAACGTGGTCTTCATGGGCATGGGCGAGCCGCTGGCCAACTACAACCGGGTGCTGGCCTCGATCCGCCGGCTGACCGACCCGGCGCCGGACGGCTTCGGCCTCTCCCAGCGCGGCATCACGGTCTCCACCGTCGGCCTGGTCCCGGCCATGAACCGGCTCGCCGACGAGGGCCTGAGCTGCCGGCTGGCGCTCTCGCTGCACGCGCCGGACGACGAGCTGCGCGACGAGCTGGTGCCGGTCAACACCCGCTGGAAGGTCGCCGAGGTGCTGGACGCGGCGTGGAACTACGCCGAGAAGTCCGGTCGCCGGATCTCCATCGAGTACGCGCTGATCAAGGACATCAACGACCAGGCGTGGCGGGCGGACCTGCTCGGCCGGCTGATCAAGGGCAAGCGGGTGCACGTGAACCTGATCCCGCTGAACCCGACCCCGGGTTCCAAGTGGACGGCGTCCCGCCCCGAGGACGAGCGCGAGTTCGTCCGCCGGCTCCAGTCGCACGGCGTGCCGACCACCGTCCGCGACACCCGCGGCCAGGAGATCGACGGCGCCTGCGGTCAGCTCGCCGCGGCGGGCTGAGCCACCGCGCGCTTCACCGGCGGGGTCAGCGCAGCCCGGCCGCGGCCAGTGCCGCGGTGGCCCCGCCGGTGACCAGCAGGACGGTCCCGGTCATCAGGGTGCGCAGCACCACCGCGCCGAACAGCAGCCGGGGCGCCGTGCCGAGCCGCAGCAGCGCCTCGGCGACGCCCCGGCGGGCGGTGCGAAGCTCCGCCAGCCGGATCACCACCGCGGCCGCCGCGCAGCCCAGCACCAGGCCGGCCTCGATCGCGGGCAGCAGGTCGGCGCTGCCGGGCGCGCCGAGCCAGTAGCGGACGGTGGTGAGCACCATCGCGAGCGCCAGGGTCAGCACGGCCAGCGGCGGCCCGAGCCGGCGGGCCTGCGCGGTCAGGCCGCGGCCGGCCAGCAGCCGCAGCGGGGTGGGCCGGCCGAGGGCGAGCAGCCGACCGGCCCAGCCGAGCAGCGGGCCGGTGAGCAGCGCGAGGCCGAGCGCGCAGGCGATCCAGCCGCCGAGCGCGGCGGTGCTGGTGCTGCCGAGTCCGGCGGGCAGCCGGATCGGGCGGCCGTCGGCGGCGGCGCCCGGGCGCAGCGCGATCAGTTCCAGGGCGAGGCCGCTGACCGTGAGGCCGATCGGCAGCGCGAGCCGCCACGGGCCGAAGCCGGTGGGCTCGGGCCCGGGGCGGCCGGGCAGGGTCTCGGTGTGCGGGACGGCGCCGGCCGCGGCGAGTCCGGCGGTGAGCGGGACGAGTACGAGCAGGGTGACCGGGGCGGCGGCCGGGAGGGCCACGCCCATGCCGAGTTCGTCGGCGAGCGCGGGCCCGGCGATGTCGTTGCGCAGGAGCAGGAAGAGCAGCAGGGTCAGGGTGGCCCCGACGCCGCAGGCGAGCGCGATCTCGCCGGCGATCAGCGCGCGGATCCGGCCGGCTCCGGCGCCGGCGGTGGTGAGGCCGGTGATCCGCTCGGCCCGCCGGGCCGGGACGGCGCGGGCGGCGACCGCGGCGAACCAGCCGACCGCGGCCAGCGGCGGCAGGCACCAGAGCAGCCGGACCGGGGCGGCGGTGCCGCCGAGCGGGTCGCTCATCGCCCGGCCGAGCGCGCGCAGCAGGAACGCGGCGACGACCGCGCCGGCCAGGGCGGTCAGCAGCCAGCGGCCGAGGTCGAGGACCCGGTAGCCCCGGGCCAGGCGGAGATAGAACACGTCGACTCTTTCAGCGGCCGGCGGCCGGGACGGCGGGGGCCGCGGCCGTTCCCGGGGCGGTGGTGCCGCGCGGCACGGGCGTGACGGGGCCGGTCAGCCGTCCGTCGACGAGGGCGACGGCGCGGTCCGCGTACCGGACGAGCTCGGGGTCGTGGGTGGCCAGCACGAGGGTGAGCTGGTGGGAGCGGGCCGCGCTGGTCAGTATCCGCAGGACCTGGTCGGCGGTCTCGCGGTGCAGCGGGGCGGTCGGGTCGTCGGCGAAGACGACCGGCGGCAGCGGGGCGAGGGCCCGGGCGACGGCGATCCGCTGGCGCTGGCTCTGCACCAGCCGGTCCGGCCGGAGCCTGCCGAGGTCGCCGACGTCGAGGCGTTCCAGCCACTCGTCGGCGGCGGTGTAGGCGGCCTTGCCGCCGGCGCCGGCGAGCAGCAGCGGCAGGGCGACGTTCTCCCGGGCGGTGAGTTCGGGCACCAGGTGCGGTTCGGAGCCGACGAAGCCGAAGCGGTCGCGGCGCAGCCGTTCCCGTCCGGCGCGGCCGAGGGTGTGCACGGGGGCGCTGTTGAACCAGACCTCGCCCTCGTCGACCGGGAGCAGCGCGGAGAGGCAGCCGAGCAGGGTGCTCTTGCCGGAGCCGCGCGGGCCGGTGACGGCGAGCACCTCGCCCTCCCGGACACCGAGGGAGACGCCGCGCAGTGCGGGGGTGCCGTGATGGGACTTGACGATCTCCCGGGCCCACAGCACGTCGTTGTCAGGAGGGGCCGCTGACATGAGGTTCCATCCTGGGTGGCCGCAGGGATATGACAGTCGTCAGATTAGAACGATCGGGCCTGGGCACGGTTGCGGCACACTGGTCCATCTTGGGCAAATCGCCCGCAATCAGGCGTGTTTGATCGCGAAACGGATCCGGAAACCGGCCGCGATCGGGTCGGGATCGGATCCGGGAACCGGCCGGGATCGGGTCGGGAACGAGTCCGGCTCCCGACCGGGTCCGGGTACGCCGCAGGGCGGTCCCGCTTCCCGCGGGGCCGCCCTGCGGCGGAGGGTGGGGAAGGAAAGCCTGTGGTCAGAGCTTCGCCCACGCGTCGGTGAGGCTGGTCCGCAGGATCTGCTCGATCTCGTCGAAGGTCGACTGGTCGGAGATCAGCGGCGGGGCCAGCTGGATGACCGGGTCGCCACGGTCGTCGGCGCGGCAGTACAGGCCGTTGTCGAAGAGCGCCTTCGACAGGAAGCCGTAGAGCACGCGCTCGACCTCGTCGTCGTTGAAGGACTCCTTGGTGACCTTGTCCTTGACGAGCTCGATGCCGTAGAAGTACCCGTTGCCGCGGACGTCGCCGACGATCGGCAGGTCGCGCAGCTTGTTCAGGGTGCCCAGGAAGGCGGCCTCGTTGTCGAGGACCTTCTGGTTGAGGCCCTCGCGCTCGAAGATGTCGAGGTTGGCCAGTGCCACGGCCGAGGAGACCGGGTGGCCGGCGAAGGTGTAGCCGTGCAGGAAGGTGTTGTCACCCTTGTAGAACGGCTCGGCGATGCGGTCCGAGATGATCGTGGCGCCGATCGGGGAGTAGCCCGAGGTCATGCCCTTGGCGCAGGTGATCATGTCCGGCACGTAGCCGAACTTGTCGGCGCCGAACATGGTGCCGAGGCGGCCGAAGGCGCAGATGACCTCGTCCGAGACCAGCAGCACGTCGTGGCGGTCGCAGATCTCGCGCAGGCGCTGGAAGTAGCCGGGCGGCGGCGGGAAGCAGCCACCGGCGTTCTGCACCGGCTCCACGAAGACGGCGGCGACGGTGTCGGCACCCTCGTTGAGGATGGCGACCTCGATCTCGTCGGCGCACCAGCGGCCGTAGGCCTCGGGGTCGACGGTGCCGTCCGGGCCCTCGAGGAAGGCCGGGGCGCGGTAGATGTTGGTGTTCGGGGCCTTGTGGGTGCCCGGCACCAGCGGCTCGAACGGGGCCTTCAGGCCCGGCAGGCCGGTGATGGACAGCGCGCCCTGGGGGGTGCCGTGGTAGGCGACGGCGCGCGAGATGACCTTGTACTTGGTCGGCTTGCCGATCAGCTTGAAGTACTGCTTGGCCAGCTTCCAGGCGGTCTCGACGGCCTCGCCGCCGCCGGTGGAGAAGAAGACCTTGTTGAGGTCGCCCGGGGCGTAGTTGGCCAGGCGCTCGGCCAGCTCGACGGCCTTGGGGTGCGCGTAGCTCCAGATCGGGAAGAACGCGAGTTCCTTGGCCTGCTTGGCGGCCACCTCGGCGAGCTCGGTGCGGCCGTGACCGGCCTGCACGACGAACAGGCCGGCGAGGCCGTCGATGTACTTCCGGCCCTTGTCGTCCCAGATGTAGGTGCCCTCGCCCTTGACGATCGTCGGCACGGGGGAGTTCTCGTACGACGACATGCGGGTGAAGTGCATCCACAGGTGGTCGTAGGCGGTCTTGGAAAGGTCCTTCTGCGCCGGGTCGGCTGTCATCGGGTGCCCCAGGTGTAGGTCTGTTTCCGGAGCTTCAGGTAAACGAAGCTCTCGGTGCTCCGCACGCCGGGAAGCGCGCGGATGCGCTTGTTGATCATTTCGAGCAGGTGCTCGTCGTCCTCGCAGACCAGTTCGGCCAGGAGGTCGAACGAGCCTGCGGTGCAGACGACGTAGTCGACCTCGTCGAGGGCGGCCAGCGCGTCGGCGACGGGCTCGATGTCACCCTCGACCCGGATCCCGACCATCGCCTGGCGGGTGAAGCCGACGGTGAGCGGGTCCGTGACGGCGACGATCTGCATCACGCCCTGGTCGAGCAGCTTCTGGACGCGCTGCCGCACCGCCGCCTCGGACAGGCCGACGGCCTTGCCGATGGCGGCGTACGGGCGGCGCCCGTCCTCCTGGAGCTGCTCGATGATCGCCTTGGAGGCGGCGTCGAGGGGAACGCTGGCGTTCCGGTCGCGGTTGGCCACGCCGCCACTGTGCCCGATCGTTCCCCTGTTCGCAAGCTCGGAAACTGCTGATTTCGTCGTGATCTTGGAAATCGGGTGCGGATTTCATCGTGCGTGCGCCGAAGACCTGTCGATCACGGCAGCCGAACGGTTACCCTGGCCCGGTACCCGCGCGGCCCCGCAGCGCCGCGCGCGTTCCCCCAAACCAGTGGACCGCGGCACTACCTGCCCGGCCACTCGGCGCTCTACGTCGGCCGGTCCGGTCGACGTACCATGGCGCCGGATTCTGCAATGCCGCAGGCCGAGACCGAGGAGAGACCCGTGAGCGACCTTCGCACGCTGCGCAACTACATCAACGGTGAGTTCGTCGACGCGGCGGACGGCCGTACGCTCGACATCGTCGACCCCACCACCGGCGAGGTCTACGCGACGTCCCCGCTGTCCGGTGCCTCCGACGTGGACGCCGCCATGGCCAGCGCCGCGGCCGCCTTCCCGATCTGGCGGGACGCCACCCCGAGCACCCGGCAGAAGCTGCTGCTGAAGATCGCCGACGCGGTCGAGGCCCGTGCCGACGAGCTGGTCGACGCCGAGTGTCGCAACACCGGCAAGCCGCGCGGGCTGACCCTCTCCGAGGAGATCGGCCCGATGGTCGACCAGATCCGGTTCTTCGCCGGTGCCGCCCGCCTGCTGGAGGGCAAGGCCGCCGGTGAGTACATGGACGGCATGACCTCGATCGTCCGCCGCGAGCCGGTCGGCGTCTGCGCCCAGGTCGCGCCGTGGAACTACCCGATGATGATGGCCGTCTGGAAGTTCGCCCCGGCCATCGCCGCGGGCAACACCGTCGTGCTGAAGCCCTCCGACACCACCCCGGCCTCCACCGTGCTGCTGGCCGAGATCATCGGCGGCATCCTGGCCGAGCTGGAGCTGCCGGCCGGCGTCTTCAACGTCATCTGCGGTGACCGCGAGACCGGCAAGCTGATGGTCGAGCACCGCACCCCGGCGATGGCCTCCATCACCGGCTCGGTCCGGGCCGGCATCCAGGTCGCCGAGTCCGCCTCCAAGGACGTCAAGCGCGTCCACCTGGAGCTGGGCGGCAAGGCCCCGGTCGTGGTCTTCGAGGACGCCGACATCGCCGAGGCGGTCGAGGGCATCTCGGTGGCGGGCTTCTTCAACGCCGGCCAGGACTGCACCGCCGCCACCCGCGTGCTGGTGCACGAGTCGATCCACGACGCCTTCGTCGAGGCGCTGGCCAAGGCCGCGGCCGAGACCAAGACCGGCGGCGTGGACGACGAGGACGTGCTGTACGGCCCGCTGAACAACGCCAACCAGCTGAAGCAGGTCGCCGGCTTCGTCGAGCGCCTGCCGGAGCACGCCAAGGTCGAGGCCGGTGGCCACCGGGTCGGCGACAAGGGCTTCTTCTACGCCCCGACCGTCGTCTCGGGCCTGAACCAGGACGACGAGATCATCCAGAACGAGGTCTTCGGCCCGGTCATCACCGTGCAGAAGTTCTCCGACGAGGACCAGGCCGTCGACTACGCCAACGGCGTGGAGTTCGCGCTGGCCTCCTCGGTGTGGACCAAGGACCACGCCCGCGCCATGCGGATGTCGCGCCGCCTGGACTTCGGCTGCGTCTGGATCAACACCCACATCCCGCTGGTCGCCGAGATGCCGCACGGCGGCTTCAAGAAGTCCGGCTACGGCAAGGACCTCTCCGCCTACGGCTTCGAGGACTACACCCGGGTGAAGCACGTCATGACCGCGATCTAGCGGGTCATGACCGTCGGCGCTGTATTACCGCGATCTAGCGGGTCATGACCGTCGGCGCTGTATGACCGCGATCTAGCGGGTCATGACCGTCGGCGCTGTATGACCGCGATCTGATGATTTCTGTTTGATCTGATGGTGGGCCCGGGTCCTGGTGACCCGGGCCCTTCGTCCTTGCACCCTGTCGGCGGATGGCCCGACCGCCTGACAGGATGGACCTCCAAAACGGCGCGGGGACTCCCTAGCCTTGCCGCATGAGCATCCCCACCGCTGACTCAGCCGCCGGCCAGGCCGTCAAGGCAGCCGACCGCGCGCACGTCTTCCACTCGTGGTCCGCCCAGGCGCTGATCGACCCCCTCGCGGTGGCCGGCGCCGAGGGCTCGTACTTCTGGGACTACGACGGCAACCGCTACCTCGACTTCTCCTCCCAGCTGGTCAACACCAACATCGGGCACCAGCACCCGAAGGTGGTCGCGGCGATCCAGGAGCAGGCGGCGAAGCTCTGCACCATCGCGCCCGGCTTCGCGGTCGAGTCGCGCAGCGAGGCCGCCCGGCTGGTCGCCGAGCGCACCCCGGGCGACCTCGACAAGATCTTCTTCACCAACGGCGGCGCCGAGGCCAACGAGAACGCCATCCGGCTGGCCCGGCTGCACACCGGCCGGCAGAAGGTGCTCTCCACCTACCGCTCGTACCACGGCGCCACCGCCAACGCGATCGCCCTCACCGGCGACCCGCGCCGCTGGGCGAACGAGACCGGCGTCTCCGGCGTGGTGCACTTCTGGGGCCCCTACCCCTACCGCTCCAACTTCCACGCCGAGAACGAGGCGCAGGAGTGCGAGCGCGCGCTGGCTCACCTGGAGCAGGTGATCGCCTTCGAGGGCCCGGACACCGTCGCGGCGATCATCCTGGAGACGGTGGTCGGCACCGCCGGCATCCTGGTCCCGCCGCCCGGCTACCTGGCCGGCGTCCGGGAGATCTGCGACCGCCACGGCATCGTCTTCATCCTCGACGAGGTGATGGCCGGGTTCGGCCGCACCGGCGCCTGGTTCGCCGCCGACCACTGGGGCGTCACCCCCGACCTGCTGACCTTCGCCAAGGGCGTCAACTCGGGCTACGTCCCGCTCGGCGGCGTGGCGATCAGCGCGGAGATCGCCGCCACCTTCGCCGAGCGGCCGTTCCCCGGCGGGCTCACCTACTCCGGCCACCCGCTGGCCTGCGCCTCCGCCGTCGCCACCCTCACCACCATGGCGGAGGAGGGCATCGTCGAGAACGCGCGGCACATCGGCGAGACCGTGCTCGGCCCCGGCCTGCGCGAGCTGGCCGAGCGGCACCCGTCCGTCGGCGAGGTCCGCGGCCTCGGCGTCTTCTGGGCGCTCGACCTGGTCAAGGACCGCGCCACCCGCGAGCCGCTGGTGCCGTACAACGCGGCGGGCGCCGCCAACGCGCCGATGGCCGAGCTGGCCGCCGCCTGCAAGCGGCGCGGGCTCTGGCCGTTCGTCAACATGAACCGCTTCCACGTCGTGCCGCCGTGCACGGTGACCGCGGAGGAGGCCAAGACGGGCCTCGCGGTGCTCGACGAGGTGCTGACCCTCACCGACGCGCACACCGTCTGACGGACCGGCGGGCCCCGGGTGCTCCGGTGAGCGCCCGGGGCCCGCCGTCGTCCGTGCCGCCGCCGGGGCCGGTCAGCGCCGGACGGCGTCCAGCGCGAGCAGCGCCACGTGCAGCGAGAGGCAGGACTCCACCTGGTCCAGGTCGACGCCGAGGATCCGCTCCACCTTGTGCAGCCGGTCGTAGAACGAGGGCCGGGACAGGTGCGCGGCGTCCGCCGCCGCCGACTTGTTGCGGCCCTGCTCCAGGTAGATCCGCAGCATCTGGACCAGCTGCGCGTTGTGCTCGGCGTCGTAGGCGAGCAGCGGCCCCAGCTCGCGTTCGACGTAGGTCTGCAGCCGGGTGTCGTCCCGCAGCAGGTGCAGCAGGCCGCGCAGCCGCACGTCCGGCAGCCGGTAGTAGGACGCGGCCCGGCCGCCGGGGGCGTCGTGCAGCGCGGCGTCGGCGACCTGGGTGGCCTCCAGCAGGGTCCGCCGCGCGTCCCGGACCGAGCCGACCGAGGAGCCGACCGCGACCACCGGCGAGGGGGCCGCGGCGTCCCGGGCGGCCTCGGCGGTCAGCCGGCGCAGCGCCGCCGCGAAGGCGTCCAGCGCGGCGTGCTCCTCCTGCTGCGGGCCGAGCGCGATCAGCACCCCGACGCCCTCGTCGTCCAGCGCGCCGACCAGCGCGGACAGCCGGCAGGCGCGGACCGCGCTGGCCGCCAGCTCGGTGAAGTCCCGCAGCCGGGCCTGCGCCTCCAGCGCGGCCGGGATCGGGCCGCGGCGCTGCCGCAGCACCACGCCGACCAGCCGCCGGCCCTCCAGCGGCACGCCGAGCGCCTGCGCGCGCAGCGCCACCTCGGAGACGGTCAGGGCGTGGGTGAGGATGCCGGCGAGCAGGGTGCGGTGGGTCTGCCGCTCCAGGCTCTCCCGGTCGCGGACCACCAGCCGGTTGAGCGCCAGGGCCGAGGCGCCGCGCTCCAGCAGCATGGTGAACGGGTGCGGGCCGCCCTCCGGCGGCGGCCCCGGCTCCTGGACCAGCACCAGCCGCCCCCAGTCCTGGCCGCGGGCGCCGACCGTGGTGACCAGCCAGCCGCTGCGCGGGTCGTGGCCGGTGCGGCCGGGCGGGCGGACCCCGCGCGAGCGGCGCTCCCAGTCCTCCAGCAGCTCGTGCTCGGGCCGGCCGGCCGGATCGTGGGTCAGCACCTGGTGGGCCAGGTTCTCCAGGACGACCGGGGCGCCCGCCAGCCGGGCCACCTGGCGGACCACCTCGGCCGGTTCGGCGCCCTCCACCACCAGCTCGTTGAAGACCTGGTGGATCGCCTCCGAGGTGCGCAACTGCTCCAGCTGGGCGTTGACCACCAGGGCGTGCACGGCCTCGGTGACGGCGACGAAGCGCAGTTCGCGGCGGAGCGCGATCAGCGGCAGCCCGCGCTGCTCGGCGGCGTGCACCAGGGCGCGCGGCAGGGTGTCGAAGTAGCGCCGGCCGTACTCGATGACCAGCCCGGCCACGCCGACCTCGGCCAGCTCGCGGACGTACCGGGCCAGCCCCTCGCGGTCCTCGGGCAGCGCGATGCCGGTGGTCAGCACCAGCTCGCCGCCCTGCAGCATGCCGGCGACGTCGGGCAGTTCGCTGACGTGCACCCAGCGGACCGGGCGTTCCAGGTGGGCGGCTCCGGCGATCACCTGGGGCAGGCCGCGCCGCATCACCTCCAGGTCCAGGACACGGGCGACGGTGGGGAGCATCGGGTGCCTCCAGGTTCAGAGTGTCAGGTGAATCATCCATCCCGGCGACGACCTGTTGCCCTACTGGGGTCTTTGCACTCTGTAAGGCGCTTCGCGGCGAGGTTGTCGCAGTGACCCTTGTCACGCCCTGACCTGATTGGGCATGGTCAGCGGACCCCCCTCGCCTGTCGCGCTCGCGGCACCACCGGGGATGATCAAGGACGTCGCCGGGCGGACGAATCCACCGGGCACTTGGAGGAAGCAGATGGACCTGACCGACTTCGCCGCCGGCGCGCAGTACATCGGCGGCCGCCAGGGCCCGGGCCGCGGCGAGCCCTTCCAGGTCGTCAACCCGGCCGACGGCAGCACACTCGAACGGATCACCCTCGCCGGCACCGACCAGGTCGACGAGGCCGTCGCCGCCGCCCGCGCCGCCCTGCCGGAGTGGGCCGGCGCCACCCCCGGCGCCCGCTCCGAGGCGCTCACCCGGCTGGCCGCCGTCCTCACCGACGCCGCCGCCGACCTCGCCCGGGTGGAGACCGCGCAGACCGGCAAGCCGATCAAGCTCTCCACCGAGTTCGACGTCCCCGGCACGATCGACAACACCGCCTTCTTCGCCGGCGCCGCCCGCCACCTGGAGGGCCGGGCGGCCGGCGAGTACTCCGGCGACCACACCTCCTACGTGCGGCGCGAGCCGATCGGCGTGGTCGGCTCGATCTCCCCGTGGAACTACCCGCTGCAGATGGCCGCCTGGAAGGTCCTCCCGGCGATCGCCGCGGGCAACACCATCGTCCTCAAGCCCGCCGAGCTCACCCCGCTCACCTCGCTGATGTTCGCCCGCGCCTGCACCCTGGCCGGGATCCCGGACGGCGTCGTCAACGTGGTCACCGGCGCCGGCCGCACCGCCGGCGAACACCTGGTCGCCCACCCCGGCGTCGCCATGGTCTCCTTCACCGGCTCCACCCCGGTCGGCCGGCGGGTCGCCGAACTCGCCACCGCCACCGTCAAGCGCACCCACCTGGAACTCGGCGGCAAGGCCCCGTTCGTGGTCTTCGACGACGCCGACCTGGACACCGCCGTGCACGGCGCGGTCGCCGCCTCGCTGATCAACGGCGGCCAGGACTGCACCGCCGCCACCCGCGCCTACGTCCAGCGCCCGCTCTACGACGCCTTCGTCGCCGGGGTCGCCGAGCTGTACCGGACCGTCCGGATCGGCGACCCGCTGAACCCGGCCACCGACCTCGGCCCGCTGGTCTCCTTCACCCACCGCGACCGGGTGGCCGGCTTCGTCGACCGCGCCCGCGCCGCCGGCGCCACCGTCGTCACCGGCGGCACCCCCGCCACCCGCGGCCACGACGGCACCGACCTCACCCGCGGCGCCTACCACCCGCCCACCCTGATCACCGGCGCCGCCCAGGACAGCGAGGTCGTCCAGGGCGAGATCTTCGGCCCCGTCCTCGTCGTGCTGCCCTTCGACACCGACGACGAGGGCCTGCGACTGGCCAATGACACCCCCTACGGCCTGGCCGCCTCCGCCTGGACCGGCAACGTGCACCGCTCGCTGCGCGCCACCCGCGAACTCGCGGCCGGCTGCGTCTGGGTCAACGACCACATCCCGATCATCAGCGAGATGCCGCACGGCGGCTACAAGGCCTCCGGCTACGGCAAGGACATGTCCCAGTACTCGCTCGACGAGTACACCCAGGTCAAGCACGTCATGTTCGACACCACCGCGGTGGCCCGCAAGGACTGGCACCGCACCGTCTTCGGAGACAGATAACCCCGCCGGGGTGACCCCCACACCCCCTCCCGCACCCCAGGAGCCCCTTCCATGGCGTTCAACGAGCTCACCGACGGCCTGCCGGAACCGGTCCGCAAGGCCTGGGAACGCAGCCTGACCAGCGGCCGGGCCGCGCTGAGCCGGCGCAACGTGCTGCGCGCCGCCGCGCTCACCGCCGGCGCCGGCACCCTGGCCGCCTGCGGCATCCCGCCGGCCCGGACCACCGGCACCGGTGACTCCACCGCCAACGCCGCCAAGGACCTCTCGGACAGCGAGAAGGAGGTGAACTTCTCCAACTGGCCGCTCTACATCGACACCGACGAGAACGACAAGGAGAAGCACGGCACCCTCGACGCCTTCACCGCCGCCACCGGCATCAAGGTCCGCTACACCGAGGACGTCAACGACAACGTCGAGTTCTTCGGCAAGGTCAAGCCGCAGCTCGCGGCCGGCCAGGACACCGGCCGCGACCTCGTCGTGCTCACCGACTGGATGGCCGCCCGGCTGATCCGGCTCGGCTGGGCGCAGAAGCTCACCCCGGCCAACGTCACCACCGCCATCACCACCGTCGACTCCCGCTTCCGCGCCCCCGACTGGGACCCGGGCCGGCTCTACTCCTACCCCTGGGCCGGCATCCAGACCGTCATCGCCTACAACAGGAAGGCCACCAAGGGGAAGGCGGTCACCAGCGTCTCCCAGCTGCTCGACGACCCCGAGCTCAAGGGCCGGGTCACCTTCCTCTCCGAGATGCGCGACAGCGTCGGCATCACCCTGCTCGACCAGGGCAAGGACCCGGCGAAGTTCACCGCCGACGACTACGACGCCGCCATCGCCCGGCTGCAGAAGGCCGTCGACAACAAGCAGATCCGCCGCTTCACCGGCAACGACTACGGCCAGGAGCTCTCCTCCGGCGACATCGCCGCCTGCGTCGCCTGGGGCGGCGACCTCATCCAGCTGCGCGCCGACAACCCGGACATCGAGTTCGCCGTCCCGGAGAAGGGCTACGTCGTCTCCACCGACAACCTGCTGGTCCCGGCCAAGGCCCAGCACAAGGCCAACGCCGAGAAGCTGATCGACTTCTACTACCAGCCGAAGATCGCGGCGCAGCTGGTCGCCGGCATCGGCTACGTCTCCGCGGTCGCCGGCATGGCGGAGGAACTCGCCGCCCTCGCCCCCGACACCGCGGCCAACCCGCTGGTCGTCCCCACCCCCGAGATGACGGCCAAGGCGCGCGCCTTCCGCAGCCTCACCGAGGCCGAGGAGAGCTCCTTCGAGGAGAAGTTCTCCAAGCTCATCGGCGCCTGACCCCCCGACGGCCGCGCACCAGCGAGAAGCAGAGAGACCCCCCATGACAGACCAGCTGCGCACCCCGGCCGGCGGCGACGTCCGCCTCACCGGCATCGGCAAGACCTACGGCTCCTTCACCGCCGTCCACCCGCTCGACCTGACCGTCCCCCAAGGCTCCTTCTTCGCCCTGCTCGGCGCCTCCGGCTGCGGCAAGACCACCACCCTGCGCATGATCGCCGGACTGGAGGAGCCCACCACCGGCACCGTGCTGATCGGCGGCCAGGACGTCACCCGGCTGCCCCCGTACAAGCGCCCGGTCAACACCGTCTTCCAGAGCTACGCGCTCTTCCCGCACCTCGACATCTTCGAGAACGTCGCCTTCGGCCTGCGCCGGCGCGGCCGCAAGGACGTCCGGAAGCCGGTCGAGGAGATGCTGGAACTGGTCGAACTCGGCCAGTACGCCCGGCGCAAGCCGCACCAGCTCTCCGGCGGGCAGCAGCAGCGCGTCGCCGTCGCCCGCGCCCTCATCAACCACCCGCAGGTGCTGCTCCTCGACGAGCCGCTCGGCGCCCTCGACCTCAAGCTCCGCCGCCAGATGCAGCTGGAGCTCAAGCGGATCCAGACCGAGGTCGGCATCACCTTCGTGCACGTCACCCACGACCAGGAGGAGGCCATGACGATGGCCGACACCATCGCGGTGATGAACGGCGGACGGGTCGAACAGCTCGGCGCCCCCGCCGAGCTCTACGAGAACCCCGCCACCACCTTCGTGGCCAACTTCCTCGGCCAGTCCAACCTGCTGCCCGCCGAGGTCACCGGCAACGCCGGCGCGGACCTGCTGCTCACCGCCGGCGGCGCCCGGCTCACCGTCCCCCGCGCCCGCTGCGCCACCGCCGCCGGCCGGGTCCACCTCGGTGTCCGGCCGGAGAAGATCACCATCGCGCACGGCTCCGCCGAGGTCGCCGAGGGCCGCAACCGGCTCGCCGGCACCGTCCTCGACTCCAGCTTCATCGGCGTCTCCACCCAGTACCTGGTGCGCACCGACGGCGGCCAGGAGGTCACCGTCTTCGAGCAGAACATGGAGCGCGACGACCGGATCGTCCCCGGCGCCCCCGTCGTCCTGCACTGGAACCCGGCCCACTCCTTCGCCCTGGACGCCACCCAGGCGATCGACGCGGGCACCGGGGAGGCCGCCGCATGACCACCACCACCCCGGCGGCCCCGCCGCAGGCCGCCCCCGCCACCGGGGCGGCGCCCCGGCCCCGGCGCAGACTCACCCCGTACTGGCTGCTGCTGCCCGGCATCGCCTGGCTGGTCGTCTTCTTCGCGGTGCCGATGGTCTACCAGGCCTCCACCTCGCTGCAGACCGGCTCGCTGGAGGACGGCTTCCGGGTCACCTGGCACGTCGCCACCTACTGGGACGCCCTCACCGAGTACAAGTGGCACTTCGTCCGGTCCTTCGGCTACGCCGCCACCGCGACCGTGCTCTGCCTGGTCATCGGCTACCCGCTGGCGTACACCATCGCCTTCAAGGCGAGCCGGCGCTGGCGCAACGTCATCCTGATCCTGGTGATCGCGCCGTTCTTCACCAGCTTCCTGATCCGCACCCTGGCCTGGAAGACCATCCTCTCGGACGGCGGCCCGGTGGTCGGCGCGCTCGACGCCCTGCACGTCCTGGACGTCACCAGCGCGCTCGGCCTCACCGAGGGCGACCGGGTGCTCGCCACC
Organism: Kitasatospora sp. NPDC093806; assembly: GCF_040683335.1. Classification (NCBI taxonomy): domain Bacteria; kingdom Bacillati; phylum Actinomycetota; class Actinomycetes; order Kitasatosporales; family Streptomycetaceae; genus Kitasatospora; species Kitasatospora sp. NPDC093806. The sequence goes on along the minus strand of NZ_JBFBDO010000018.1, from coordinate 6,359 downwards.
CCGCTCGCCGTGGTCTGCGGCCTCACCTACAACTTCCTGCCGTTCATGATCCTGCCGCTCTACACCTCGCTGGAGCGGATCGACCCCCGGCTGCACGAGGCCGCCGGCGACCTCTACGCCCGCCCGTTCACCACCTTCCGCAAGGTGACCTTCCCGATCTCGCTGCCCGGGGTGGTCGCCGGCACCCTGCTCACCTTCATCCCGGCCTCCGGCGACTACATCAACGCCCAGCTGCTGGGCTCGCCGAGCGAGCAGATGGTCGGCAACGGCATCCAGAAGCAGTTCCTGAACGTGCTCGACTACCCCACCGCGGCCGCGTTGAGCTTCATCCTGATGGCCCTGATCCTGGGCATCGTGACGGTCTACATGCGCAAGGCCGGGACGGAGGAACTCGTCTGATGTCCCGGATTACCGCCTGGATCCGCCGCAACCTGGTGGTGCTGGCCGGCCTGCTGGCCCTCGCCTACCTGGTGCTCCCCAACCTGGTCGTGCTCGCCTTCTCGTTCAACAAGCCGGCCGGCAAGTTCAACTACGCGTGGAACGAGTTCTCCACCGACGCCTGGACCGACCCCTGCGGCGTCGCCGAGATGTGCCAGTCGCTCTCGCTCAGCCTGCAGATCGCGGTCGCCGCCACCGTCGGCGCCACCGTCCTCGGCACCATGGTCGCCTTCGCGCTGGCCCGCTACCGCTTCCGCGGCAAGGGCGCCACCAGCGCGATGATCTTCCTGCCGATGGCGATGCCCGAGGTGGTGATGGCCGCCTCGCTCGGCACGCTCTTCCTCAACATGCGCATCCCGTTCGGGTTCACCACCATCCTCATCGCGCACATCATGTTCTGCCTCAGCTTCGTCGTGACGGCGGTCAAGGCCCGCGTGATGAGCATGGACCCCCGGCTCGAACAGGCCGCCCAGGACCTCTACGCGACCCCCGTCCAGACCTTCCTGCGGGTCACCCTGCCGCTCGCCGCGCCCGGCATCGCGGCCGGCGCGCTGCTCAGCTTCGCGCTCTCCTTCGACGACTTCATCATCACCCAGTTCAACTCCGGGCCGACCACCGTCACCTTCCCGATGTTCGTCTGGGGCGCCTCCCAGCGCGGCATCCCGGTCCAGGTGAACGTCATAGGCACCGCGATGTTCATCGCCGCCGTCGCGCTCACCGTGGTCGGCCAGTGGCTCGGCAACCGCCGCAAGGCAGTCGCCTGACGGAAGCTTCTTCGTACCGTTCTATGTGCAGAAAGTGGCTGATAATGCATGGACTCCGCCCGCGCGCTCGCTGACGCCCGGCCCACCCCCTACTGGCTGGAGGACCCCGGCCGGCCCGCCGCCCAGCCCGCGCTGACCGGCCCCACCACCTGCGACCTGCTGGTCGTCGGCGGCGGCTACTCCGGCCTCTGGACCGCCCTCCTCGCCAAGGAACGCGACCCCGCCCTCGACGTCGTCCTGGTCGAGGGACAGGAAGTCGGCTGGGCCGCGTCCGGACGCAACGGCGGATTCTGCGCCGCCAGCCTCACCCACGGCTTCGGCAACGGCCTGCAGCGCTGGCCCGTCGAACTCGACCGGCTGGAACGCCTCGGTGCCGCCAACCTCGACGGCATCGAGGCCACCCTCCAGCGCTACGGCATCGACGCCGAATGGGAACGGACCGGCGAGATCGACGTCGCCACCCAGCCCCACCAGCTTGACGAGCTCCACGAACTCGCCGAAGCCGTCGCCGCCCACGGCCTCGACTCCGGCCTCACCGTGCTCGACGCCGACGCGGTCCGCGCCCAGGTCGACTCGCCGACCTTCCTCGGCGGCCTCCTGGACAAGGACGGCGTGGCCATGGTCCACCCCGCCAAGCTCGCCTGGGGCCTCAAGGCCGCCTGCCTCGCCCTCGGCGTCCGCGTCCACGAACACACCCCCGCGCTCGACCTCGGCCGGGACGGCACCGGCCTGACCGTCCGCACCCCGCACGGCCGGATCCGGGCCGGCCGGGTCGCGCTCGGCACCAACGCCTTCCCCTCCCTGCTGCGCCGGGTCCGCCCGTACGTCGTCCCGGTCTACGACTACGCGCTGATGACCGAACCGCTCACCGCCGACCAGCTCGCCGCCATCGGCTGGCGCGGCCGACAGGGCCTCAGCGACAGCGCCAACAAGTTCCACTACTTCCGGCTCACCGCCGACAACCGGATCCTCTGGGGCGGCTACGACGCCGTCTACCACTTCGGCGGACACGTCCGCCGCTCCTACGACCAGCGGCCGCAGACCTTCCGGACGCTCGCCCGGAACTTCGCCCACTGCTTCCCGCAGCTGGCCGACGTCCGCTTCACCAACGCCTGGGGCGGCGCGATCGACACCTGCAGCCGGTTCTCCGCCTTCTTCGACACCGCCTACGACGGCCGGGTCGCCTACGCCGCCGGGTACACCGGCCTCGGCGTCGGCGCCACCCGCTTCGGCGCCCAGGTGATGCTCGACCTGCTCGCGGGGGAGCGCACCGAACGCACCGAACTGGAGATGGTCCGCAGCAAGCCGCTGCCGTTCCCGCCCGAACCGGTCCGCTGGGCCGGCATCGGGATCACCACCCGCTCGCTCGAACACGCCGACCGCACCGGCGGCCGGCGCAACCTCTGGCTGCGCACCCTCGACCGGCTGGGGCTCGGCTTCGACAGCTGACCCCGGCACCGGGATGGTGCCCCGTTCCCGCTATCCGGGTGAACCCGTGTAAGAGGGACCCGCCGTCCGCCTCTCGTTGGTGACGGCGGGTCCCAGCGTGTCCCGCCGCGCCACCGCAGGCACCGACGCGCAGGAACGGGGACAGCACATGGACACCACCGGACTGGACTGGCTCGCCCAGGCGGCACCCGACCCGGAGGCCTTCCGCGACCAGTGGGAACGCACCGGCCTCGGCCTGATGCTGCTCCCGGCCGGGCGGCACTGGGACGTCCTCTCCGTCCCCGGCCGGCTCGGCCGCCCGGCCGTCGACCTCCTCGGCCCCGCCGCCCGCGGGCCGGTGCTCGCCGACTTCGGGGACGGCCACATCGGCTTCCTGGTCCCCGTCGGCACCGCCGCCCGCTGGATCGGCACCGGCGTGCGCTGCGCCGGGGAGGGCACCTGGATCGTCGTCCCGCACCCCGGCCGGCGCAGCCGGGGCGTGCGCTGGCTCGTCCCGCCCGACGGCTCCGGACGGCTCAACGACCCCGTCGTCCTCGAACTCGCCCTGCACGAGGCGGCCGCCGGGCTCGGCGACTGGTGAACCCCGGCGCCGGCACCGGACGCCCGGGCCCGGTCGGGAGCCGGCCCGCGGGGCGGGCGGGGGAGGGGCGTGCGGCGGGAGGAGCGCGCCGGATCGGCGGGGCGCGCCGGACGGGATGGGCGCGCCAGACTGGAGGGGTGACCACCGTCCCGGACGCCCTCGACCCGTCCCTCCGCCCGGACCCGGTCCAGCTGCGCCTCGTCGAACTGGCCCGGCCCGGCTGCGACCGGCACGGCCTCGCCCTCGCCGGCGGGCACGCCCTGCGCGCCCACGGCGTCCGGGCCTGCGCCCAGGACGGGCTCACCCTGGTCGCCGGCGGCGGCACCGACCTGCCGCTGGCCGCCGCCGACCTGGCCGCCGCCTACCGGGCGGCGGGCAGCGGGGTCACCGATCGGCCCGGCACGCCCCGCCTGGAGCAGCTCTCGATCCGGCTCACCCTGGGCGGCCGCACGCACACCGTCGAACTGCGCAAGGAACCGCTCGGCCACCGCCCGGTCCGCGTCGACCTCGGCACCGCCGAATCCCCGCTGCCGGTGACCGCCGTCGCGCTGGAGGACGCCGCCGCCCTGGCCACCGCGCTGCTCGTCGACCGCGCGCTGCCCCGCGACCTCGTCGACGTGCACGCGCTCACCGGCTGCTACCGCGAGGGCGAGCTGCTGGCCCTGGCGGTGGCGCTGGACGCCGAGTTCCAGCCCACCGCGCTCGCCGAACGGCTGGAGATCCTGGCCGAGGCCGCCGACGGCCGGTTCCGGGCCCGGGGCTTCCCCGCCGGGGAGGTCGAGGAGCTCAAACGGTGGGCGCTGGCCTGGGCGCAGGACCTCCGGCTGGACCTGCTGGAGACCCAGGAGGCGGCGGACGGTCTGCACGACCCGTACCTGGAGGACCTGGAGGACCTGGAGGACCAGGAGGGCCGAGAGGAGGCCTGACCGGCCCGCCAGGTCCTGTTCCGGCATGTGATTGTCCGGATATTCGTCCGGAGAAGCGTCTGGACAGCGCATCCGCCCTACGACCTGTAAGGCTGCCTCCTTGATCCCCGTCAGCCTGTTCGTTGAGGCGGCCGGGACCCGCCAGCAGACTGGACCGTGAGCGTGAGAACACCGCCGCCCCGTCCACGCGCGGGCGGCGCGACACCAGGGACCGGTGGCGTCAGGCCGCCCGGACTTCGGAGGCAGACGGACCTTGAGCAAGCACATCACCCACTGGATCGGCGGCCGATCGGTTGCCACCGCCGGCGCCGCGCCCCGCCGCGGCGACATCTTCGACCCGGCGACCGGCCGGATCACGGGCCAGGTCGACTTCGCGGAGACCACAGAGGTCGACCAGGCCGTGGCCGCGGCCGTCTCGGCCTTCGGCGACTGGCGGAACGCCTCGGTCGCCAAGCGCACGGCGGTGCTCTTCGCCTTCCGCGAGCTGCTCAACAACCGCAAGGACGAGCTGGCGTCGATCATCGTCGCCGAGCACGGCAAGGTGCACACCGACGCGCTCGGCGAGATCGGGCGCGGGCTCGAGGTCGTCGAGTACGCCTGCGGCATCCCGCAGCTGCTCATGGGCGGCTTCACCGAGCAGGCCTCCACCGGCATCGACGTCTACTCGATCCGCCAGCCGCTCGGCCCGGTCGCGATCATCTCGCCGTTCAACTTCCCGGCCATGGTGCCGATGTGGTTCTTCCCGATCGCCATCGCGGCCGGCAACAGCGTGGTCCTCAAGCCGTCCGAGAAGGACCCGTCCGCCAGCCTCTTCCTCGCCGAGCTGTGGAAGGAGGCCGGGCTGCCGGACGGCGTCTTCAACGTCGTGCACGGTGACAAGGTCGCCGTCGACCGCCTGCTGGAGCACCCCGACATCAAGTCGGTCAGCTTCGTCGGCTCCACCCCGATCGCCCGGTACGTCTACGAGACCGGCACCCGCTACGGCAAGCGCATCCAGGCCCTCGGCGGCGCCAAGAACCACATGCTGGTCCTGCCCGACGCCGACCTCGACCTGACCGCCGACGCCGCCGTCAACGCCGGCTTCGGCTCGGCCGGCGAGCGCTGCATGGCCGTCTCCGTGCTGGTCGCGGTCGACCCGATCGGTGACGAGCTGGTCGAGAAGGTCAAGAAGCGGATGGCCGACCTCACCGTCGGCCCCGGCGCCATGACCGAGTCCGAGATGGGTCCGCTGGTGACCGGCCAGCACCGGGACAAGGTGACTTCCTACGTCGAGTCCGGCCTCGCCGACGGCGCCGAGCTCGTCGTCGACGGCCGGAAGCACCCGATCACCTCCGAGGACCACACCGGCGAGCCGACCGCGGAGGGCTTCTGGCTCGGCCCCACGCTGTTCGACCACGTGAAGCCCGGCATGTCCGTCTACAACGACGAGATCTTCGGCCCGGTCCTCGCGGTGGTGCGCGTCGCCTCCTACCAGGAGGGCCTGGAGCTCATCAACGCCAACCCGTACGGCAACGGCACCGCGATCTTCACCAACGACGGCGGCGCCGCCCGGCGCTTCCAGTACGAGGTCGAGGCCGGAATGATCGGTATCAACGTGCCGATCCCGGTCCCCGTCGCCTACTACTCCTTCGGCGGCTGGAAGTCCTCGCTGTTCGGCGACTCCCACGCGTACGGCCGGGACGGCGTGCACTTCTTCACCCGGGGCAAGGCGGTCACCCAGCGCTGGCTGGACCCCTCGCACGGCGGCATCAACCTGGGCTTCCCGACCAACAACTGATCGGACGGACCCCTGCTCCGCTCCCTCGGTCCCTTCCGTAGGCCGGCCCGCGCACCCGCGGGCCGGCCTACGGCCTGTCCGGGGCGTTTGCCTTCGCCTCAGAATGGGCGTAGTGTTCTCTAGTCGCTCGGCTGGGAGCACCGGACACGCATCTGCGCGGACGGTCCCGGAGTGGCCAATCCTCTTCTTGGAAAATCATCTAGTCCCCTGTGCGGGGCTTATTTGCTATTCCCTTTTTCAGGATTGCGGCCGGATTCGCTTTTCGGAGCGGGGTTCGGCTAGAGTTTGGAACGTCGGACGGGGCGTCAAGCCGCAGAAGACACCAGCGAGTTGGATGAAGGAAGCGCCGGGAACGGCACGGAAAACATCTGATAAGCTGGGAACACGAAAGAACGAAGCGCCCGGAGGGCCGGTGTGAAAGCCGC
>NZ_JBFBDO010000017.1:0-102445 GCF_040683335.1 Kitasatospora sp. NPDC093806 | reverse complement strand
GACGTCACTGCTGCTGACCGCCGCCGGCACCGCCGCCACCGGCGGTGCAGGCGGCGCCGCGTACGACCTGCTGGAGGAGGCGGAGACAACCGCGGGACGCGTACCGGCGGGACACGTCGGCGATCTGTTCACGGTCGAGGCGACCGCCGAGCAGTGCGCGCTGTACCGGATCGGCCTCGCCACCACCCTCGGCAACCCCGACGCCGGAGTGCAGCACGCCCTGGAACTCGACCCGGTACGGCTGCCGACCGGGGAACGACGTGCCCGGTACTTCACCGACACCGCCCGAATGTGGGACGCGCTGGGCGAGGACCGGCGAACGTTCGACGCACTGCTGGCGATGGAGCGGGTGGCACCCGAGGAGGTCCGCCGACCGTCCGTCCGGGCCGTCACCGCCCGCCTCGTGCACTCCCCGACGCGCCTACCCGGCCTGCGCCCCTTCGCCGCCCGCACCGGCGCCCTCGGCTCCTGACACAGCCCTCGCCCACGGCGCCCGCCCTTCTCCGCTCCCCGGCCGGGGAGCGGAGGTGAGGTCAGGCCAGGGGGTCGAGGCGGAACTTCTGGTGGTCGGCGTTGGTCCACTCCTGCTGGCGCACGGGGGCACCGTTGCGGGCGCCGTCGTTGCCGACGGCGACCTGCAGGACCCGGCCGCTGTGCCGGGCGACCAGGCGGTACCAGCCGTCGCCGACCGGCTCGGGGCGCCACTGCTGGTGCTCGCCGCCGCTCCACTCCCACTGGCGGACGGCGGTGCCGTTGTCGGTGCCGGCCTCGGTGACCTCCAGGACCTTGCCGCTGTGCCGGGCGGTGATCCGGTAGTAGCCGCCCTCCACCGCCTCCAGGTCGAAGCGCTGGTTGTCGGCGTCGCGGCGCTCCCACTGCTGGGCGCGGGCGCCGTCACCGAGGGCCTCGGCGCCGCCGGTGATCTCGACGAGCTTGCCGCTGTGCCGGGCGACCAGGCCCGCCTGCGCGGGGAGCGCGGCGCTGGCGGCGTCGTCCCAGGTGATGTCGTCGCCGTCGATGTAGATGCCCCAGAACGGCACGAAGTAGAAGTATTTGTAGCGGGAGTTGAAGGGCAGCTGCGGGTACCAGATGTAGGTCACGGCGATACCCCCGAACTGGCCGGAGCTGCCCCGGCCGTAGTGGCCCTGGACGACGTCGGTGGTCTCCGGAAGCCGCTCGCCGGGCTGGAAGTTGGGGCTGTAGACGTTCTCGACCATCTGGCCCGACTCGACGCGGTGGAAGTAGGCGGGCGCGCTCTTCCTGATCACGCCGACCGTGCGGGCGGGCCGCTCGGGCACCGGGGTCCGGAAACGGGTCGGCGCGGCCGCCGTCACCGCCGCGCACTTGAAGCCCGAGGTCTCGACCCGCTGGTGCTCCCACCGGCCGTCGCCGGCGGGAGTGGCGATGACGAACCCCCCGAAGGTGGCCAGGCACAGCGCGCCGTCGGGTCCGCCGGCCATCGCCCTGACCGGCATTCCCGATTTCCCTCCCTTCGGGGCCAGCGGGAACTCCCCGAGCCGTTCCAGGGTCCGGGCCGCCAGGACGACGCCCTCGGAGTCGTGGTCCGAGCGTCGGACGATGTGGACGCGCTGCCCGTCCCCGTCCGGCCACACCGCCTCGATGTCCCCCTTCCGTCGAGCCGTGACCGTCAGGGTGGCGGTATCGACCGCGGTCAGGGCCTTGTGGTAGCGGTTGAAGGTGTAGAGCAGCGCCCCGTCCTCACTCAGTGTCACCCCGATCCCGGGCGGACCGTACTCGAACCCCGCCACCTCGACGGTGGCGGTCACCGTGCCGTCGGCCAGGTCCAGCACCTTCACCGTGGGGGCGCCCCGGGAGCTGCCGGTGTACAGCCGGGTACCGTCCAGGGAGACCGCGATGCCCGCGTAGGTCTCGCCGGTCTCCAGGCGGCGCAGCACGGTGTTGGTGGTGGTATCGATCTCGACGACGCCGCCCTTGCCGACCGCGACGTAGAGGCGCTCGTGCCGGTGGTCGATGACAGCGTCCCAGACCGGCTCGGTCAGGATCCGACCGAAGTCCGCACCCTCCACCCACACCTCGGTGAGGGTGCTCGTCTCCACCAGGTGGATGCCGTCGTTCAGCCCCACGTACAGGTGGGTACCCCCGGAGCCCGCGCACAGGAAGCCCCGCCCCAACCCGCCCGAGGCCGGTTCCTCACTGATCACCTCGCCAAGGACTTCGCCCGACTCCGGGGACACCGCCGTCACCGCCCAGTGCCGTCCCATCTGCAGGTCCGTTTCGTGCAGGGCGTAGTAGTGGTACGTCCGCAGATCCGTCATCGGAGTTCCCCTCTCTCGTGGAATCGGCCTCGCTCGGATGATGCTCACCCGTGTGTAGGGAGATCCCGCTGTTTCGAACGCCAGCTTCACTCGGACGAGTGAAGTCGGCACTGAAAGGGCAGCCGTAGCAGCCTCGGGGGACCGCCGATTCGTGGTCCGTCCGGTTCGATTAGCCTGTCGACATGGTTGCCAATCAGCATGAAAATGAAGAAGTGGCCACGAACGACGCGGAGTTCATCTGTGCCCCCGCACTGATCCTCCGGTCCCTCTCCCGCGATCCCGAGCGGCCGGCCGTCACCACCGCCGACGGGGTCCTGATCACCGCAGGCGAGTTCGCCGCCGCCGCCTACCGACTCGCCCACGAACTCATCGCCCGGGGTGTCACCCGGGGCACCACCGTCGCCCTGCTCACCGGCAACACCCCCGAGGCGCTCAGCGCCCGCTACGCCGCGGGCATCGCTGGCGCCCGGGTGGTCAACCTGTACGACGGCATGAGCGCGCCCGTCCTCGCCGAGATCGTCACCAGCGTGGACACCGCCGTCCTGCTCGTGGACGCCGAACGGTACGCGACCGCGCCCGAGTTGCTCGCGCTGGTCGACGTGCCGACGGTCCTGGCACTGGGGCCGGGGGCGGACGCGATCGGCGAGGACGTGATCGCGGCCGCCGCACACCGGCCCGCCGAGCCGCCGGACGTGCGGATCGGCCCCGACGACGACCTGGGCATCCGGCACACCGGCGGCACCACCGGCATCCCCAAGGGCATCCTCAGTCTGCACGGCCCCTACCGCAGCGCCTTCGACTTCCCGTTCGGCCCGGACGACCTGCGGGACGGCGCGCCCCGATTCCTCGCCGCCACCTCGCTCGCCCACCTCGCGGGGGTGATCTCCGATCTGACCCTGCATCATGGCGGTTCGGTGGTCATCCAGCGCTCCTTCGACCCCGGCGAGGTGCTCGCCGCCGTCGAGCGGGAGCGCATCACCGACCTGTGGGTCCTCCCGCCGCTGCTGCACCGGCTGCTGGACCACCCGGCGGTCGCCGCCACCGACCTCTCCAGCCTGCAGCGCATCCTGTACGGCGGGTGCGCCGCCTCGCCGACCCGACTGCGCGAGGCGATCAAGGTGTTCGGGCCGATCCTGGCGAGCGGCTACGGAATGTCGGAGGCGCAGAACGTCGCCGTCCTCCAGCCGCACGACCACGACCGGGTCGGGCACGGCGGCCAGATCTCCGTCGGCCGCCCGCTGCCCGGCGTCGAGGTGGTGATCCGCGCCGCCGACGGCAGCGAACTGCCCACCGGCGAGCAGGGCCAGATCCACGTCCGATCACACACCCTGATGGCCGGGTACTGGAAGCGGCCCGACCTCACCGAGGCCGTCCTGCGCGACGGTTGGCTGAACACCGGCGACGTCGGGTACTTCGACGGGGACGGCTACCTGTATCTGGCCGACCGGCTCTCGGACAAGATCATCGTGGTCGGCGGACACGTCTACCCCTCCGAGGTGGAGGACCTGCTCGTCACCCACCCCGATATCGCCCAGTGCGCCGTCTTCGGCGTCCGCGACGCCCAGCAGGCCGAGCACGTCCACGTCGCGGTCGTGCCGGCAGCGGGGCGTCGGCCGGAGCTGGACGAGGTCCGTGCCTTCGTCACCGCCGGGAAGGGCCGGATCTACGCCCCGGAGGCGCTGCACCTGGTGACCGAGCTGCCGCTCACCTCGGTGGGCAAGCCGGACAAGAAGCGGCTGCGGGACACCTTCGCGAGCTGAGTCCGGTGGTGTCGCGGGGCGTGCCGGCTATGGCAGAGCGGGCACGCCCCGGCGTCGCGCGGGCGCTCCGTAGCGCCCGCGCGGTTCACGTCACGTCACGTCAGTCGAGCGCTGGGCCGCTGAGGCGGTGCACCGTCGCGTCGATGCCCTCGCCGTTCTGCTCCGTCTCCTCCAGGTAGAGGTGCCCCCAGGTCGCCTCTCCGGCGTGGATGCCCATGACGGTCACCCCTCGCATGTCGAACGGGGACCCGTCGAGCCGGGTGCCGTGCCAGTGCCACTCGGCCCACTCGACGTCCCCGGCCACCGCCGTCGCCAGCAGCTCCGCCCGGAGGTCGGGCACCTGGCGGAACAGCGCGGACCAGTTCCTCCCGACCTGCTCCCGTCCGGTGAACGCCCGCGCCAGGTGCGCGGGCTGCGCGCTCCGGTAGTCGGGGGCGAAGCACCCGGTGAACGCTTCCAGGTCGTGCGCGTCGATCGCCTGACGCAGTCGCTCGGCCAGCACTGCTGTCTCCCTTGCCTGTTTTGTCCGTGCTGTCGAGTGTCGGCGCCGCCAGGGCGACCCGCCATCGCAGTGCGCCGTCGACGGGACGGAAACGGCCTCTGACCGGCGTCTATCAGTTGTATACCGGCGGTCCCTAGGTTCGGCAGGTCCGCGCTCGCCGAGTGCGGGCCTGACCAGCACGCCTGCACGAAGGTGAGGTCGCCGCCGCTCATGCGCCGCGATTTCTTCAGATCCAGATTCCGCCCCCTCCGGTCCTTGGCGACCCTGTTGACGGCGGGGGTGATGGTCGTCCCGTTGGTGGGCGCCGTCGCCCCGCCGGCCCACGCTGCCGATGCGCCCGTGAACCCCGTTCTCCACCCTTGCTTCAACGTTCAGCGGGCCGTCCCCGACGTGGTCTACCGCGGGGCGTCGGAGTGGGTGGAACCTGCTCGGTTGATCCAGGACGAAAACGGCAAGTGGGACTATCAGAAGGACAAGGATGGCAATCCCATCGTCGGCAGGAGGATCGAGGGCCGGGGGATCGATCAGACTTTTGCCAACGGGTTCTCCGCGGCGGGCACCAATTACCACGTCAGAGAGCTGTTGGACCAGCGGAAGGGCGCGCTGCCGACCGGCTATGTGAGCACCACGACCAACCCGGTCGTGGCGCTCAAGTTCGCGTTCCAGAGCCCGGCGCAGGTCAGAACGAACGCGGTCAAGGAGATGGAGTACGTCTTCGAGGGCACGATCTACGAGATCAACGGCAGCTCCAAGAACATGTTCTACGTGGACGATCAGCTGCGCACGATCCCGCCGGACCCATGGCACAGCTTCGCGCCGCAGGAGGAGTGGGCGGCGATCAAGAAGATCAATCCGAACAGCGTCATCTCCGCTCGGTCGTACCGGTGGGTTCTCTATCGCAAGTCGGGTGGCAGTCCCTTCTTCACCGTCAAGGGCACCGAGCTGAGGTACCCGGATGACCGGTCGGAGGTCATGCCCTTCGCGCTCGGGCTGAACGAGACCAAGCTCACCATGGAGCAGTTGCACGACTGGGACCTCCCCACGGGTGACGTGAAGTTCAACCCGAACAGCACGAGGGCCCAGAACTACGACCCGTTCACCGACCCGCTCTCGGGCTGGAGCCGGAACGCGATGGTCGGCACCCGCGCCGACCTGCCGGCCGAGCCGCAGAACTGCGGGCGCAACGGTGAGGACCCCGAGAAGTTCCCCAAGGCCTGCGACCTGCCGCCGACCACCCCCGCCACCGTCCGGCGGACGGCACTGGCGGCGCCGACGCCCGCGCCCGCGGCGGCAGCCACCACGGGGCCGGCTGACGGCAACACCTACCAGCTGAGCGCGACCGCCGCCGCCGGCGGCCCCGTCCACGACCTCGACGTCCGTGGCGGGAAGTCCGGGAACGGCACGGTCGTCCAGGCCTACGGGCGCAACTGCACGCCGTCGCAGAACTGGACGCTGCGCGCGTCGGACAACGGGACGTTCATCCTGGAGAGCGCCCTGGCGATGGACATGGTCCTGCAGCAGGACGCCTACTCCCACGCCACGGTCCTCTGGCCGGTCCAGAAGGACGGCGCCGACCGTCCGACCGGCAGCGCCAACCAGCGCTGGACCCTGCGGGACAGCGGTGGCGGCACGTACAACCTGGTGAGCGCCGCGGACCAGCGCTGTCTCACCATGGCGGGCACTCAGGAGGCCGGACTCTCCGCACAGCCGTGCGACGGCGGCACGGCCCAGCGCTGGCAGCTGTCGGTGCCCTGCACCCCCGCGCAGCCGGGCGCGAAGCCGGTCCCCGGCTTCCCGGGCCTGACCTGGCCGACGATACCCCGCTACCCCGAGGTCACGTGGCCGTCGGTCCCCGGCCAGCCCGGGATCCCGTGGCCGTCCATCCCGGGTCAGCCCGGGATCCCGTGGCCGGGCGCCGAGGGCGTCCCCACGCTCCCGTGGGTGGGCTACCCGAAGCTGCCCAGCCCGCCGACCGTGGCCGGGCACCCCGATCTCCCGTGGCCGCGACTGCCCGGTGACGCCGGCATCCCCTGGCCGGAGATGCCGGGTGCACCGGGCGTGCCCTGGCCGGCCCTGCCCGCCGCCGGTTCCGAGGGCCCCTCGGCCGTCGTTTCCGTACCCGGGCTTCCGGCCGTCACCTGGCCGGTGATCGGCAAGCACCCGGAGGTCCGCTGGCCGGCCGTTCCCGGCCACCCCGATGTCCCGTGGCCCGCACTGCCCGGGCACCCGGACATCCCCTGGCCGGGCCTGCCCGGTCTGCCGGACGCCCAGTGGCCTGGCGCTCCCGCGATTCCGGCCTTCGACTGGCCGGCACTGGGCGGTGGCAAGGGCACCTGGCCGTCGGTCCCGGGTCGTTCCGACATCCCGTGGCCGTCGATGCCCGGATTCAACGACGTGCCCTGGCCGTCGGCCACGGACGTGCCGGGCACACCCGCGCCCGAGCAGCCGCGCCCGGCCGACAAGTGCGGACTGGAGCCGAAGCCGACCGACCCCACCAAGCCGACTGACCCGACCAAGCCCACCGACCCGACCGATCCTGGCACCAAGCCGACCGACCCCGGGACGCCCGGGGGCGGGGGCGGGGGGACCACCCCGACCGGGCCGGTGCCCGCGTTGCCCGGGATTCCGTTCCCCGGCTTCCCGTTCCTGCCGCTGTTCCCGCCGTTCGGCTGGAACCCCGGTGGGCCCGGTGGGCCGAGCCTGCCGGGTGGGGGTGGTGGCGGCTCGGGCGGTCAGAAGCCCGACCCGGCGCTGGGTGTCGGCGTCGTCTCGGCCGCTGATCCCCAGCTCGTGCCGGACGTGCGCGACGGGGTCGCGACCGCCGGGGCGGCCGTCCAGGCCTGGAGCCCGAACAGCACCGAGTCTCAGCGCTGGGCGTTCTGGGACCGGGGCAACGGCAACTGGCTGATCGAGACCCGGCTCACCTACGGCCGCAGCAAGGCGGAGGAGCGGCTCGTACTCGGCCACGACACCGCCACCCACCGCACGGCGCTCCAGCCGGTCGCGGACGGCCGGAAGGACCTGCTCTGGCGGTTCGCCGACGCGGGCGACGGCCGGACGACGATCAGCAACGGTGACGGCGGCGGCTGTCTCACCCTCGCCGCCAAGGGCCAGCCGCTGACCGTCGCGACCTGTGACGGCTCCGACCGCCAGAAGTGGCGGCTGAACGGCAAGGTCGCGGACGGTGGCGGGAACAACGGCGGCTCCGACGCGGGCGCGATGCCCGTGTACTCCGCCTTCCCCGGCAAGTGCCTGGACGTCGCCGGCGGCCTCACCGCCGACAACACCCCGACCGACCTCTACGACTGCAACGGCAACCCCTCCCAGCGGTGGACCCCGTCCGCGAGCAGCGGCGTGTTCACCCTGAAGGCGTTCGGCAAGTGCCTGGACGTGGCCGGTGGCAAGACCGCCGGCGGCACCCGGGTCAACCTGTACACCTGCAACGCGAGCCCCGCGCAGAACTGGCAGCAAGGCGCCGACCACTCGCTGGTCAACCCCGCCTCCGGCCGCTGCCTGGACGTGACCGGCGGCATCAGCACCAGCGGGACCGCCCTCCAGATCTGGGACTGCAACAAGAGCGACTCCCAGCGCTGGGGCCTGAACATCGTCCCGCCCCGCGAGCAAAAGCCGCCGGCCCCGCAGCCCGGCACCACGCCCGTGGTGAGCCCCGGCATCGCGTCCTCGCAGGTCGCCACCCTGCGCTCGGGGAACGCCGGCCTGGTCGCGGACCTGGACCGCTCGAACACCGCCGACGGCACGTCGATCAAGGCGCTCGCCGCCAACGGCAACGACGCGCAGCGCTGGGCGTTCTGGCCGACGGCCAACGGGCGCTGGATCATCGAGACCCTGCTCACCGACGGCAAGACGGCGGCAGGCCAGGGCATGGTCATGGACCACGACCCGGGCAACCACCGCACCCACCTCATCCGGACCGCGGACGGCAACGCCAACCAGCACTGGGGGTTCCGCGACGCGGGCGGCGGCTGGTTCTGGATCACCAGCGACACCGACAACGGCTGCCTGACCGCCGCCAACAGCGGTGAGCAGTTGGGCGTCTGGGCCTGCGACGGCTCGGACCGGCAGAAGTGGCGGCTCGACGACATCCGGAACGGGCCGACCCAGGGCGGGGGCAGCGGCTCCGGCGGCTCCACCGGCGGGGGCGGCAGCACGGGAGGTGGCAACACCGGTGGTGGCTCCACCGGCGGCGGGGGCGCCGTACCGGGCAGCAATGTGGGCCGCCCCGGCTCCCCGCAGGCCCCCGGCGGCAAGGCCCCCCAGCACGGGTTGTCCAGCACCCTCATCTCCGGCAACAACTGGATGGTCGCCGACCTCGACCGCGGCTCCAACGCCTCCGGCACCCGCATCAAGTCGCTCGACGCCAACGGCGGCACCGCCCAGCAGTGGACGGTCTGGCAAAAGCCGAACGACCAGTGGATCATCGAGACCAAGGTCGGCGGCACCATGGTCATGGACCACAACCCCACCACCCACCGCAGCCACCTCACCCGCGCGCAGGACGGCAACGTCAACCAGCTCTGGCGGTTCCAGCAGGGTGCGAGCGGCTGGTACCGGATCATCTCCGGCACCGACGGCGGCTGCCTCACCTCCGTCGCCAACGACCAGGACCTCGCCATCTGGCAGTGCACCGACACCACCGCTCAGTGGTGGAAACTGGAGGACTTCCCCGTCCCCCCCGTCCCCGGCGGCGGCACGGGCGGCGGGGGCGGCTCGACCGGTGGCGGCACGGGCGGCGGCTCGACCGGCGGCGGCACCGGCGGTGGGGGCCCCATCCCCGGTGGCAGCGCCGGCAACCCCGGTACGCCGCAGGCCCCCGGTGGCAGCGACGTCCGGCACGGCGTGACCACCACCCTGATGACCGGCAACAACTGGATGGTCGCGGACCTCGACCGGGGCTCCAACGCCTCCGGCACCCGGATCAAGTCGCTCGGTGCCAACGGCGCCCTCGCCCAGCAGTGGACGCTCTGGCAGAAGCCGAACAACCAGTGGCTGATCGAGACCAAGGTCGGCGGCACCATGGTGATGGACCACAACCCCACCACCCACCGCACCCACCTCACCGGCGCGCAGGACGGCAACGTCAACCAGCTCTGGCGCTTCCAGGAGGGCCCGCGCGGCTGGTACCGGATCATCTCCGCCACGGACGGCGGCTGCCTGACCGGTGTCGGCAACGACCAGGACCTCGCGATCTGGCAGTGCAAGGACACCACCGCCCAGTGGTGGAAGCTCGACGACTGGCCCGTCCCCGGTGGTGGCACCGGCGGTGGCGGCAGTGGGGGTGGCGGCACCGGCGGCGGTGGCACGGGAGGCGGCGGTACCGGCGGTGGCAACACCGGCGGTGGCGGCAACACCGGTGGTGGCGGGACTCCCCCGCCGACCTGCAACGGCCGGAAGTCCGCCGAGGGCTGGATGTGGCACGGGGACACCCTGTGCAAGGGTGACAGCCTCCAGTCCTCGGGTGCCGAGCAGTCCACCCGCCTCGTGATGCAGGACGACGGCAACCTGGTCGCCTACTACACCGAGGAGGGTGAGATCAACGTCCGCACCTGGGCCGTCTGGTCCACCAAGACCGAGGGCTGCGGGTTCAAGGCCGTCATGCAGGACGACGGGAACCTCGTCGTCTACGACGCCAAGGGCAACGACTGCTGGTCCTCCAGGACGAACGGCAAGGACGGTGCCTGGCTGATGGTCAGCCCGCGCGGTGACATCCAGATCTGGCAGAGCGGCGACGCCAACGGCGCCGCCATCGACGCGGCCCGCGCGGCGGCGGCAGCGGCGAAGGGCGACTACCTGGACGCGTTCATCTACGCGCTGCAGGCGATCATCAAGGCCGTCCCGAAGATGCAGTGGAACACGGGCACCGGCCACCCGCGCCTCCGCCCGCCGACCTGCAACGTGTCGGGCCGGCAGATCCCCTGTACCTGATCCCTCGTCCGATCCCTCCCTCGCAGGGAGCCGACCAGATGGCCTCCGTCCCGTTCCCGGGGCGGAGGCCACTGCCGTTTCCGGCGGGCCGGCGCGGCCGGAGCGGTCCGGGCCCGGATCCGTCCGGCGGTGAACGCTTCGCGGTGTCCTGCACGAGATCCACGACGACCCCGACGGCGGGCACGGCAACGCCGTCCCCGGCGTCGGCGGCAACATCACCAGCGTCGACTCCGACGCCCGACGGTTCATCGGGTCCGGGCCGCAAGGCCGCACCGGCCGGCCGCGCTCAAGGGAGCGGGCGGCCGGTGCGGGTGTCGAGGAGGGGACGGGCGGCGAGCGGGGCGCGCAGGTGGGCGGTGATCCTGGCGGAACCCACGCTGTCGGGTGGGCACTGGTAGTCCGGCCCCCTGAAGGCCTTGCGGCGCAGGACCACGTCCACCTCGTCGGCACTCTCGTGGGCCACGAGTTCGGGCCGCTGCTCGCAGGTCCAGCTGACGGTGAGGGTGAGGGTCCGGCCGTCCTCGCTCACTTGGGGCCGGAGCGGCACGGCCGCCTCGTAGGTGCGCCACTTCGAGGGGAGCCACCAGGTCTCCAGGGCCAGCTCGGTGGCCGCGACGCACAGCACCGCGAGGCCGAGGACGAGCAGGCGGGCGCGCCGCGATGACAGGCGGTGCGGTGGGCGGGTGGTGGGCCGCACGGTCGTCCTCTCCCCCTCCGGATCGGTCGGGGCAGTCTAGGGCCTGGTCCGGCCGGGGAAAGTGCGTTGCCGGCGGTGGGGCGGGTGGATAGCGTCGGCGGTCATGACGAGCTCGATTCTGCGCACCCGGCGGCTGGTTCTGGAGCCCTACGTCCCCGAGGACGAGGACTCCTTCGTCTCCCTGTTCCAGGACGGGCGGGTGTCGCGGTGGATGGGGGACGGCCTCAACCCCGAGGAGGAGGACCGGGCCATGTTCGGGCGGATCTTCAGCAAGGTCTACGCCCGGGACCTGTTCGACATCTGGGCGGTGCGCCGGGACGGGGTGTACGTCGGGCACGGCGAGATCAAGCCGGCCGAGCTCGTCGAGGGCCATGAGATCGTCTACGCGCTGGCCGAGCCCGCCTGGGGTGCGGGGCTGGGGACGGAGCTGGCCGAGGCGCTGGTCGACTACGGGTTCGGGACCCTCGGGCTGGCCGAGGTGCACGCCACGGTGGCCGCACCGAACGGTGCCTCGCTGCGGCTGCTGGCGCGGATCGGCTTCGCGCACGTCCGCGACGTCGGTGAGGAGGACGGGAGCGTCACCCGCGTCCTGACGGTGCGGCGGGGCGGCCGGGACGGTCGGGGAGCTGGTGGGTGAGGACGGCCTCGGTGGTGTGGCAGAGGGTGATGACGGCGCGGCGGAGGGCGCGGTGGGCGGCGAGGGCGAGGAGGAGGCCGACGGCGGCGGCCGGCCACCAGCGGAGGCCGACCAGGGTGAACGCCGCGCTCCAGACCAGGGCCTCGCACGCCGCGTCGTAGCCGTCCCGGGCGGCCGACAGGGCCTCGCGGGCGGCGTCGGGGGCGGTGAGCAGCAGCGCCGTCCAGCCCATGGCGACGTCCGTGCCGGTGGTCGCGCGGATCCGGTCCTCGGTGGCGCGCAGGCGGTCGCCCGACCAGGTCGGGCCGGTGGGCGGGACGGCGTCGGCGCGGGCGCGGCGGGCGTCCAGGCGGGCGGCGCGCAGTTCCCGGCCGGCCGCGCGGGCCCGGACCGCCTCGCGGGCGAACTCCTCCGGCGGCACCCAGCGGCGCTCCCGCCACCGGGTCAGCCGGCGGGCCGGCGGCGTCAGCCACCACGGCCAGGCGCCGGCGGCCAGCGCGCCGACCGCGCCCGCCGCGAACGGCAGCGCGAGCGCGGCCGCCACTGCCGCCAGCAGGACGAGGACCAGCCCGGCGGCGGCCGCCGGGGCCGGTTCCGCGCCCAGCGGCAGGGCGGCGGCGATCAGTTGCCGGGCCCGGGCGAGGTCGGACCAGTGGGCCCAGCCCAGGCGCCAACCGACGGCGGCCACCGCGACCAGCAGCAGGGCCGGGAGCAGCCGGCGCAGGAACCAGCCGTCGGGGACGCGCTGGCGGAGTTCGTCGAGGAGCAGGCCCATGCGGCGGCTCAGTCCACCCGGCGCAGCGGGTCGCCCGTCAGCGCGCAGCTGCCGCCGCCGCGGCCGGCCTCCTCGGGCAGGTCGACCCGGGCGCAGCGGCCGGTCGGGCAGACCCAGCCGGTCGAGCGCGGGGGCGGCCCGGCGGGCCAGTCGCCGACGCCCATCGTGGTGCGCAGGCCGATGCCGCCGGGGATCCCGGCCTCCTCCGCCGCCTCGTGCAGCGTCCGGACGGCCTCGCGCCAGGCGTCGCCGGCCGGCTCGGCGTCCCGGACGACGGCGAAGGGCCCGTCCCAGCGGGCGGCGCCGACCAGTTCGCGCAGCGCGGCGGTGTTGCGGCACAGGTACTCGACGGCGTCCTCGTAGACCCGCTGCGCCTTGGCTCCGCTCCCCACGGCCGCTCTCCTCTCCCCCGTGGATTCCGGTTCTCCCTGGTGGCCCCGGTGATCGACTTCATTCCCTTGAATTCACGATGTGTTGACGATACGTCAAGATACTGTGGCCCGATGGGCGAGCTTCACGAGCGGGTGACGGCAAGGCTGTTGGCGGCTCAGAAAGCGCGGGACGCCGGACCGCTGCGGACACCGGAGGCGGCGGACGAGGCGTTCGCCCTGCTGCGGGAGGCCGCGCCGGACCCCGAGGGCACCATCGACCTGGACGCGCTGTGGGCGGTGTTCTGGACGTTCTGGCTCCGGCACACCGGCCCGTACGCCGCGGACGCGGCCCGGAACATCGCCGTCATCAACGGCACCTTCGGGTTCCTGCACCCCCGGCTGCCCGAACACGTCGTGTTCCCGGAGCCGCTGCGGGCCGCCTTCGACCCGGCCGACCCGCTGCACGACGTGCGCTTCGCCTACCTGATCGCGGGGGCCCACGGCGACCTGATCGGGGAGCCCGACATCGCCGAGGCCGAACGCTTCGCCGCCTTGGAGCGCGCGCTCGCCTGGTCCGCCTGCGCGATCGGCTCGCTGCCGCCGGAGCACGCGGGGGACGTCGACCTCACCCTGCAGGCCGTCGGCCTCCAGCTGGCCCGGTACCAGCTCGCGGCCGACCCGGACGGGCTGATCGCCGCCGCCGAACACGGCCTGGTGGTGTGCGAGGCGCTGACCGGGGTCGACCCGGCGGACCTGGACCAGACCGCCGCCGAGGCGGCCGTGCTCGCCTTCGGTGCCGTGCTGGACGCGGCCCGGCTGCTCGGGGTGCCGTCGATCGCCAAGGCCGAGCGGCTGCTCGCGCTCGCCCCGGCGGGCCTGCTGCCGCCCGAGGCCGCGCAGGCGCTGCGGGGCGTGCGGGAGCTCCAGGAACGGGCGACGTCCTGGCCGGGGCAGTTCGGTCTGCTGATCGGGACCACGATCGCCGAGGCGGGGGTGGCGGAGCACGACGCGGCGCGGATCGCCTGCGCCGTCCGGCGGCTGCGGGCGGCCCTGGCCGCCACCCCGGCCGACCACCCGGCGCGTCCCGCCGTCGTCGCGGCGCTGGCCGGGGCGCTGGACGCGTTCGCGCGGGAGCGCGGCGAGGCGGCCGAGGCGGAGGGGGCAGCGGCGGAGGCGGCGGAGCTGCGGGCGGCGGGGGCCGGGGAGGTCGCCGAGGTCGAGCAGCAGAACCTCGCCCTGCAGCAGGCGGCGTGGGTGGCGACGTTGTCGCCCGTCCGGGCCGAGGCGTTCGCTCTGGCGACCGAGTTCCCCGACAACGAGATCACCGACGAGCGGATCGCCCGGTTCCGCGGCCTCCTCGCCGACGTCCCGCCGGAGGACCCCGGCCGGTACCTCCATGTCGCCCTGCTGGCCGCGCTCCTGGGGACGCGGGCCGCCGAGCTGCGGGCTTCCGACCCCGCCAGGGCCGCCGGACCGGCCGCGGAGAGCGCGGCGCTGGGCGAGCAGGCGGCCGCCCTCGCGGCAGGGGCGGGGACGGCGGTCACGGCGGTCGCGTCCGGCCTGTTCACGGTGCTGGCGGAGGGCCGCTACGACATGGCCCTGCCGCTCGCCGCCACCCTGGCCGCGTTCACCGAACCGGACGGCGGCTTCGCGGACCCGGAGATGACCCGGATGATCTCCATGCTGTCCCGGATGGCCGATGTCCGGGTGGACGGGCAGGGCAGCTACGACGGGGACATCACGATCATGCGGGACCTGATGGGGGAGCTCACGGAGGACGAGACCGTCGAGCGGGCCTACCTGTCCGCCGCCCTCGGCAGCGCCCTGTCGGCCCGGGGCTCCTCCACCGCCGACCCGAGCTCCCTCGACGAGGTCGTGTCCCTGCTGCGCTTCGCCCGCACCCACGCGCCCGAGGACTCCGCGGCCACCGACCGGATCCTCGCCCAGGCCCTCACCATCCTCTCGGCGCTGCGTTTCGACCCGGAGGCCGCTCGCGAGGCCGCGGCGGTCCTCGCCGAATCGGCGCGGGACGGGGACGGCGGGGGCGGCGGGGGCGCGGGCGGGGACGGCGAGGGCGGCCCGACCGGGATCGCGCACGTGGCCTTCGCCGCCCACACCGAACTCCACAGCGCCCTGCAGAACTACATACTCGGCCACGACCAGGAGCAGCTCGACCGGGCCCGGCAGGTGGCGCTGCGGCTCAAGGCGCTCGCCGCCGAACCGGGTGTCCGGGAAGAGGCGCCCGAGCTGGACCTCGACCTGCTGGCCGACAACTACCTCAACCTGCTGGACGGCCTGGGCCCAGGCGGCGGACTGCTGACCGGAATCACCGGGGAGCAGCTCGACCGGTGCCGCGCCGCCTTCGCGAGGTGTCCGCCCGGCCACCCCGGGCGCGTGAACGCCGCGATGACCCTCGTCCGCGTCCTCACCATGCACGCCCTGGAGCTCCGCGAGACCGACCGCGAGCAGGCGTTGCGGCTGGTCGGCGAGGCCGGTCACTGCGTCGACGCCATGACGCCGGACGTCACCCAGGACTGGACCGACCTCATGCGCTACCAGGTCACCCTGGTCGCCGCCCGGGTCCTCGGCCTCCCGCAGCTTCCGGCCCCGCCCGCACACCTGGCCGGCGACACCGGGCAGGACCCGGCGGACCCGGCGGACGCGATGGGCGCCATGGCGGCGCGCATGATCTCCGGCCTGTTCGGGGCGGCGGACCTCTCGGCGATCGGCGGCATCACGAACGCCGACGGCCTCACCGTGTCGCCGTGGTACCAGGCGCACCACGAGATCGGGCGGGCGGCCGGCGCGCTCAAGGGGCCGGAGCCCCGGGTCGACGTCGCGCTCGACCACCTCGAAGCGGCCGTCGAACTGCTGCCCCGGGTCACCGACCGGGGCAGCGACCAGCAGTCCGCCGAGCACGGGCTGACGTCCTTCGACGGCGACCTGCGCGGGATCACCGAACTGGTCCTGCTGCGGATCGCGCTCCGGGACACGGCGCGGCGCGCGGAGGAGTTCCGGTCGGTGCTGAAGGCCGGTGGCGAGCCGCCCGCGCTCCCGGCCGGGCTCACCCCCGAGGGCTTCAGGATCGCCGCCGGGCCCGACGTCGACCGGGCCGCCGAGGTGCTGGAGCGCGGGCGCGGGCTGCTGCTGTCTCGGCGGATCGAGGCCCGGGCGGACCTCGGCGGGCTGCGGGCCGTCCACCCGGAGGCGGCGGACGAGTTCGAGCGGCTCACCGACCTGCTCGCGGGGGCGGGGGCGGAAAGCATCGGCGCCGTGCCCGAGCGGGCCCGGCTGGAGCGGTTGCACGCCTCGCGGGCGCTCGACGAGCTGATCGGGCGGATCCGCGAACTGCCGGAGTTCGGCGACTTCCTGCGCCCGCTCACCGCCGGGCAGTTGCGCGGGCTGGCCGCCGACGGGCCGGTCGTGCTGCTCCACCAAGGACCGCACTACTGTCACGCCCTCGTCGTCACCGGGGAGTCGATCACCGCGCTGTTCCTCGAACCCGAGACGGCGGAACTCGCCGCCACGGCCCGCGAACTGCGCGGGGCCGTCGACGCGATCAACGCCCGGGGCGCCGACCGGCCGTCCCCGGTGGGCCTGGTCGCCGCCGCGGCCACCGCGCGTCGCAGCCTGTCCTGGACCTGGCACCGGATCGTCCGCCCCGTCCTCGACCACCTGGGGATCGACGGGACGACGCCCGCCGAGGGCCGGGCGGGGTGGCCGCGGATCTGGTGGGTGCCGACCAGGGCGTTCAACTCCCTGCCGCTGCACGCCGCCCAGTGCACGGGGGCCGACTGCGCCGCCGTGAGCTCCGGTGACGGTTCCCCGGAGCACCCCGACCGCTGCGGGGCGGCGCTCGACCTGGTCGTGTCCTCGTACGCCCCCGGGTTCCAGACCCTGGCGTATGCGCGCAGCCGCGCCGAGCACCGGGGGTCCGGGGCCTCGGACGGCGCCGCGCTGCTGGTCGCCGCCCCCGAGGAGGAGCTGCCCGGCGTCGCCGGGGCCGCCCGCTACGCCGCCGAACTGCTCCGCGCCCCCGCACCGCTGATCGGCGCGGCGGCCACCCGCGCCGTCGTCCTCGACGCGCTCGCCGGCACCCCGTGGGCCCACTTCGGCTGCCACGCCGCCGCCGACCCGGCGGAACCGTCCGGCGCCCGGCTCCACCTGCCCAGCGGCGAGCAGCTGTCCGTGCTGGAGATCTGCCGGGCCCGCCCGGACGCCGCCCGGCTCGCCTTCCTGGCCGCCTGCGGCACGGCGCGCAGTTCGGAGCGGCTCAGCGACGAGGCGATCCACATCACCGGCGCCTTCCTGCTCGCGGGCTTCCCGGCCGCCGTCGGCACGCTCTGGGAGATCGGCAGCGACCACGCGGACCACGTCACCCGCGACTTCTACCGCCGGGTGACCGCGGTGACCGCCGCCGACACCGGCCCCGGCGCGAGCGCGCTCGCCCTGCACCACACCGTCCGCGCCCTGCGCCGCCGGATCCCCGACGGCCCGCACGTCTGGGCGGCGTACGTCCACGCCGGTGCCTGAGCAGTCGGTGCCTGAGCAGCCGGGGAGCCGACTCGGGCTCAGGCCTCCGGGACGCCCGGCAGGCCCGGGGTGAAGTCGTCGAGGGCGTGGCCGCAGGCGCAGTCGCGGGTCACCGGCAGTGCTTCCAGGGCCTTGAACAGAACGGTGCGCAGCCTGTCGACGTTGCGGCCGAAGACCTCCAGGACCTCGGCGTGGGTGACGCCCTCGCCGCTCTCCACGCCCGCGTCCAGGTCGGTGACCAGGTTCAACGAGGTGTAGCAGAGGCCGAGTTCGCGGGCCAGGACGGCCTCCGGGTGACCGGTCATGCCGACCACCGACCAGCCGTTCGCCGTGAACCAGCGGGACTCGGCGCGGGTGGAGAAGCGCGGGCCCTGGATCACCACCAGGGTGCCGCCGTCCACCGGCTCCCAGGCCGCCTCCCGGGCCGCCCCCAGCACCGCCCGGCGCCCGGCCGGGCAGTACGGGTCCGCCATCGACACGTGCACCACGCCCGGCACCGAGCCGTCCGGGAGCGGCACGCCGTCGTAGAAGGTCTCCACCCGGCCGGAGGTGCGGTCGACGAACTGGTCCGGCACCAGCAGCGTGCCCGGCCCGTACTCCGGCCGCAGCCCGCCCACCGCGCACGGCCCCAGCACCTGCCGCACGCCCAGCGAGTGCAACGCCCAGAGGTTCGCGCGGTAGTTGATCGCGTGCGGCGGCACCCCGTGCCCCCGCCCGTGCCGGGGCAGGAAGGCGACCCGGCGGCCGCCCACCTCGCCGACGAACACCGAGTCGCTCGGCGCCCCGTACGGCGTCTCCACCGCCACCTCGACGACGTCGTCGAGCAGCGCGTACAGGCCCGACCCCCCGATCACGCCGAGCTCCGCGCGCACCTCTGACCGACTGCCCGTCATCTCCACGACCTCTCGACGAAGAAACGAAGATCCGCAAGAGCGGTCAGTCTACCCGCGTCAACCGATCAACGGCAGGGCGCCGAACCCGCTGACTGGACGGCATCGTTCGCAACCGGCCAACCGATTTCCGGGCGGTCGCCGTCCGACTGCCGCTAGGGTGACGGCTCTGTCCGCGCCCCGAGCCGAGGAGCACCATGGCAACTCCTCCCCACGAAGCGTTCACCTGGCACCGGCTACCGCCCTTCTTCCAGGACGCCGACGCCGAGTCGATCCGGTCGAAGCGGCGCTACTTCGGCCAACTCCGGCTGAATCTGGTCATCCTGTTCCTCGCCGCGGCCGTCGGCGTGGTCACCCTCCGGACGCACGACGACGGCCTCGACTGGGCGGGGTTCGCCGCCGCGCTCGCCTTCGTCTCCTCCATCCTGCTCCGGCTCTACATCGTCGAGCAGCGCGACGAGCGCCGCTGGTACGAGTGCCGGGCGGCGGCCGAGTCCTGCAAGACGCTCGCCTGGCGCTACGCGGTGTGCGGCGACCCGTTCCCCGAGTCGATGCCGGCCGACGAGGCGCGGCGGCTGTTCATCGCCCGACTCCGGGAGATCAGCCTGGGCCTGGACATCGTCGACGTGTCCGCCGGGCTCGACATCAACGAGGCGATGGAGCGCTGCCGGGCCGGCAGCCTGAGCGAGCGGATCGCGACGTACCGGGACAACCGGCTCGCCGAGCAGGTCGACTGGTACGCGCGGATGGCCAAGCTGCGCGACCGGCAGTCCCGGATCTGGCGGCGGCTCGCCTTGCTCGGGGAGATGATCGGGATCGTCGCCGGTGTCCTGAAGGCGTACAACGTGCTCGCCATCGACCTGCTCGGCGTGGTGAGCGCCGGGGTCGCCGGGATCACCGCCTGGGCCCAGTCGCAGCGGCTCGAAACCGAGGCCTCCGCTTACAGCCTGACGGCTCGGGAGATCCGGCACATCTACTCGCTCACCGACGACGGTGCCGACCCGGAGGGGTGGGCGGGGTTCGTCGACCAGGCCGAGGCGGCGATATCCCGCGAGCACACCATGTGGGCCTCGGGGCGGACCGGGAAGGTCGGGTCGGTCGACTGAGCACGGGCCGGCGTCAACAGCTCATGTCCCAGTGGTGGAGGGAGTGGAGGGCGGTGGTGCGGGCGGCCGGGGTGGGGGTGGTGGTGGGGGTCGCGAGGAGGTAGTCGGCGACGGGGGTGAGGAGGAGGACGGCGTCCGCGGTCGGGAGCAGGCGGGCCTCGTCCCAGGTGTGCCGGAGGACGGTGCGGCGCAGCAGGGTGCCGTGCCGGACGGGCAGGCGCGGGGCGGTGGCGGCCTCGGTGCGGCGGCGGTGTTCGGGGGCGAGTTCCGGGGTGAGGGCGGTACGGACGGCGGCGAGGGTGCCGAGCGGGAGGCGGGGGGCGGCGAGGTCGAGCAGGGCGGCGGCCTCGGGCGCGAGGCGGTAGGCGGCGAGGACGGCGGCGGTCTCGGCGGGCTCGAAGGGCTGGTCGGCGAGGGCGGCCAGGTCGAGCAGGGCGAGCGGGTCGCAGGGGGCTTCGGGGGCTCCCGGGGCGAGGAGGTGGGACTCGGCGAGGGCGATCAGGCACTCGACGTGGTCGTCCGCCACCAGGTACGGCCGGACCGGGACGGTCGCGCCGTCACCGGGCAGGGCGGCCGTGGTGAGGTGGACCCGGAACCAGGGGTCGAGCAGCGGGTCCTCGGCGGGCCAGCGGACCGTGACGGCGGTGTGGTGCGGGCGGTCGCCGAGCAGGG
This sequence comes from Kitasatospora sp. NPDC093806, assembly GCF_040683335.1. Classification (NCBI taxonomy): domain Bacteria; kingdom Bacillati; phylum Actinomycetota; class Actinomycetes; order Kitasatosporales; family Streptomycetaceae; genus Kitasatospora; species Kitasatospora sp. NPDC093806. The sequence goes on along the minus strand of NZ_JBFBDO010000017.1, from coordinate 82,262 downwards.
TGACGTCGATTGCCTCCACCGGGTGGTCGGTGACCAGCCGGACGACGGCCTGCCAGAGCGCGGCCTCGTCCGGGGCGACCAGGTCGAGGGAGTCCTGCGGCCGGAGCAGCCCGTCCGGGTAGTAGCCGGCCAGCGGCAGGCCGCGGATCGCGCGGACCCCGGTGGAGCGGGCGAGTTCGCGGGCGAGGCGGGTGTAGTGGTCGGCGCGGGCGCGGGCCCGGCGGAGTTCGGCGCGGGCCGGTTCGCCCATCCGGACCTGGTCGTCGGCGAGGGCGGAGAGCACGAGATGGGGCAGGTGACGGCTGCCGCGGGCGCGGTGGAGCAGTTCGGCCGGCCCGTCGGCCGGGTCGACGTCGAGCAGGTGGTACAGCAGAGCGGTGTTCACGGACGTCCGCCTCCGAAGGTATGGTCATGGCGCCCGACGCCTTCGGCCGAAGGCGGGGGCTGGCACGACCGGGCACAGGGGGTACCCGGTCGCGGGAGGTGAAGGGGGCGGACCGGACCGTCTCCGGCGAGCCCCGGCACGGTCATTCTCTCCGGTGGGGGTCAACGCCCGGTCACCACAGGCTCAACGGAGTCTCGACACCGGGAGGGCCCCTGTGGTTAAAAAGTGACACATCATCTGACATGTGCACGGGCGGGGCGGGCACTGTCCTGGGGCAGCTGGGGGCAGGTTTGGGCGATCTCCGTTTTTCCGTACTGGGTCTGATGCGGGCTCACCGCGGCGCGACGGCGCTCAAGGTGGGAAGCCCGCAGCAGCAGGCGATGCTGGCCGTGCTGCTCCTGCGGCCCGGCCACTCGGCGAGCGCCACCGATCTGATCGCCGCGTTGTGGGGGGAGGAGCCGCCCAGCGCGGCGATGACCACCGTACGGACCTACGCGTGGCGATGGCGCAAGGTGCTGGACGTGGCCGGCGTGGACAAATCCGCGGGCAGCGTGTTGATGTCGATGGGAGACGGGTACCGGCTGGTCCTGCCGAAACTCGCGGTCGACGCGGCCGAGGCGGAGTCGCTGGCCGCCGAGGCGGAGCGGACCGCCCGCGCGGAACCGCTGCGCGCCCGCGACCTGCTCAACCAGGCACTGGAGCTCTGGCAGGGCGAACCCTTGGCCGGCATCCCCGGGCCGTTCGCGGAGCGGCACCGGCAGCGGTTGGAGGAGCTGCGGCTGACCCTGCTGGAGGAGCGGATCGGCCTGGACCTGGCGCTCGGCCGCCACTCCCGCTGCATCCCGGAGCTGACCGCGCTCACCACCGAGCACCCGCTGCACGAGCGCGCGTACGGGCTGCTGATGCGGGCGCTGTACCAGGCCGGGCGGCAGGCGGACGCGCTGGCGGTGTTCCGGGGCGTCCGGCAGCTGTTCCTGGCGGAGCTGGGGGTCGGGCCGGGCGCGGAGCTGGAGCAGCTGCACCGGCGGATCCTGGAGGGTGACCCGGCGCTGGCCGCGCCGCAGCCGGCGGGCGGGGTGGGGGCGCTCCCGGCACCGGCGGTGGGGGTGCCGGGGAGAGACGCGAGGGGCGGGAGACCGGGGACGGGGCCGGAGACCGACCCGGAGGCGGGTTCAGGCGGGGACGAGGAGGGGGCAGGGTCGGCCGGACGGGCCGTCGCGGCGGGCGGGTCCGGGACGACTGCCGGTGGAGGTGCGGCCGAGGGCACGGCCGGTGACGGGGCGGAGGCGCCCGGCCGGGCGGCCCGTCCGGTCGCCGCGCCGCCGCGCCCCGCGCAGCTCCCGCCGGACGCCGCCGACTTCACCGGCCGGACGGCGCCGCTCCGGACGCTGTACGAGGCACTGGGCGCGGCGTCGGGTGACGAGGCGCCGGCCCAGCCCCCGGCGCGGGCGCTGGTGATCGCGACCGTGGTCGGGATGGGCGGGGTCGGCAAGACGGCGCTGGCGCTGCACGTCGCGCACCGCGTCCGGGACGCCTACCCCGACGGCCAGCTGTACGTGGACCTGCGCGGTTCGGACCCCGTCCCGGCCGATCCCGAGGCGGTGCTGAGCGGGTTCCTGGTGGCACTCGGCGTCGCGGCGGACGCGGTGCCGGACGGCCTGGACGCGCGGTCGGCGCTGTTCCGGTCGGTGGTGGACGGGCGGCGGCTGCTGCTCGTCCTCGACAACGCCAAGGACGCCGCCCAGATCCGGCCGCTGCTCCCCGGCGCGGTCGGCTGCGCGGTGCTGACCACCGGCCGCACCCGCCCGGCCGGCCTGCCCGCGACCGTCCAGGTCGACCTGGACGTGTTCCAGCCCGCCGAGGCGCTGGACCTGCTCGGCCGCACGATCGGCGCCGACCGGCTCGCCGCCGAACCGGAGGCCGCCCGGGAACTGGTGGTCGCCTGCGGGCACCTGCCGCTCGCGGTCCGGATCGTCGCCGCCCGGCTGGCCGCCCGCCCCGGGTGGACGGTGGAGACGCTCAGCCGCCGCCTCCAGGTGGAGCGGCGGCGGATCGACGAGCTGCGGATCGGGGACCTCGCGGTGGCGGCGGCGTTCGAACTGAGCTACCGCCAGCTCACCGCCGACCAGGCCCGGGCGTTCCGGCTGGTCGCCTCGGTGGACGGCCCGGACATCGGTCTGCCGGCCGCCGCCGCGCTGCTGGACCTCGACGAGTACGACGCCGAGGACCTGCTGGAGGCGCTGGTGGACGTGGCGATGGTCGAGTCGCCGTTCCCCGGCCGGTACCGGTACCACGACCTGCTGCGGGCGTTCGCGCGTCGGCGCCCGGCGGAGGGGAGCGGCGGGGGTGGTTCCGGCGCGGAAACGGACAGCGCGGACGGCGGGGAGGCGATGGCCGCGCGGGACCGGCTGCTGGACCACCTGCTGGCCACCGCGTGCACCGCGTTCCAGCACGCCGTGCCGGGTGACCCGGCGGCGGGCGCGCTCGGTCCGGCGCACTCCCCCGGTGTGCCGCTGACCGGCCGGGACGCGGCGCGCGAGTGGGCGACGGCGGAGCGGGCGGGCGCGGTCGCCCTGGCGGCGCAGGTCGCGGCCGAGGCCGGGGGTGGGAGCAGCGGCGTACCCGGGTCGGTACGGTGCGGCGCGGCGCTGGGGTCGGCGATCGACCTGCTGATCGCGCTGACCCCGTTCGTGCTCACCCCGCCGAGCCGGCAGCTCGCCGCGACCGCCGACGCGCTGGCCGAGGCGGCGGCCCGGTACGGGGACGGCCGGGCGGAGGGACGGGCGCACTTCCTGCGCGGGAACGTCGCGCTGGCCGGCACCCGGCTGGACGCCGCCGAGGCGGCCGCCCGGCAGGCGGTGGCGGCGGCGCGGACCGCCGGGGACACCGTGATCCTGCGCCAGGCGCTCAACGACCTCGGGCTGATCTGCCAGTTCCTCAGCCGCTACGACGAGGCGGTGGACCACTACGACGAGGCGCTGGTGCTGGCCAACGAGCTGGGCCACCGGTCCGGCGCGCTGGTGACCACGGTCAACGCCGCGCTGGCGCGGGTCCGCAGCGGGCGGGCGGAGGAGTCGGTGACGATCTGCCACGACGTGCTGGCGGAGCTGCGCACCCGGCAGGACGACCCGGGGCGGGCGTACACCCTGTACGTGCTGGGGCTGGCGCTGCACGCGCTGGGGCGGCACGAGGAGGCGGTGACCTGGTTCGGCGAGTGCCTGGCGGTCTCGGTGGGGGCCGGTCTGCGGGACCGGGCGGCGCACGCGCGCTACCGGCTGGCGGACAGTCTGCGCGAGCTGGGCCGGGCGGACGAGGCACTCGATCACGCGGGCCAGGCGCTGGTGCTCTGCGAGGAGCTGGGGGCCGAGCGGGACCAGGCGCAGGCGCTGGTGGTGCTGGGCCGTTCACTGGCGGACCTCGGGCGCGGGGCCGAGGCGGGGGCCAGGCTGCGGGAGGCGCACGAGATCTTCGCGCGGTTGGGGCTCCCGGAGGCCGCCGAGGTGGCGGGGCTGCTCACGGAGCCGGCGTTCGCGCTGGTCGATCCATGAGAGGCGGGCGGGGCGGCCGTGGCAGAAACGGTTCTGCTCGGTCTGGGCGGCGGGTGAGACCCGCTGCGGGGGCGGGCGGAGCTCAGGAGCCGGTGCTGTTCCAGTCCCCGTGACCACCGTCGGTCGGGGTGGCGGTCGGGGTCGGGGTGCTGGTGGGGGCGGTGGTGGTGCCGGTGCCGGTGGTGGCGCCGTCCGCCATCGCCGTCCCGGCCGCGCCGAGGGCCAGCAGGGCACCGAGGCCGAGGCCCGCGACGGCCAGCCGGATCCGGACGGTGGCGGTGCGGGCGACGGGGGCGGTGCGGGCGGTGGTGCGGGCGGCGGGGGTGGCGGCGGTGCGGGTGGTGGCGGGCTTCGTCATGGCTGCTCCCTGGGGGTGTCTTCCGGGGCTTCCCGGGCTGATGGGATCAGCATGGCAAGGCGCGTTCAACGGCAGATCGACGCACAAGCACCGTGCGTCGATCGCCGCCGTTGATCGTCTTGTTGATGCACCGTCATAACGTTGCCGCGGGCCGGCTACGGGCGGATTTCGAGGGTGCAGCACTTCACGCTGCCACCGCCCTTGAACAGCTCGGACAGGTCCATCCCGATCGGCCGGAAGCCGCGCTCGCGCAGCCGGGCCGCGACCCCGGTGGCCGCCTCCGGCAGCACCACGTTCAGCCCGTCGCTCATCACGTTGAGCCCGAACACCTCCGCGTCCGCCTCCTCCACCAGCACCGCATCCGGGAACAGCCGGCGCAGCACCGCCCGGCTGCCGGCCGAGAACGCGCCCGGGTAGTACATGATCAGATCGCCGTCGAGCACGCTGAGCGCGGTGTCCAGGTGGTAGAAGCGCGGGTCGACGAGGTCCAGGCCGATCACCGGGCGCCCCAGCACCTCCTGCGCCTCGGCGTGCCCGGCGGAGACGCTGCGGAAGCCCCGGCCGGCCAGCAGGTAGCGGTCGGTCAGCAGCAGGTCGCCCTCGCCCTCGTTGACGTGGACCGGGTCGTGGGTGGCGAAGCCGTTCGCCCGGAACCACTCCAGGTAGGCCGGGCCCTCCGCCGCCCGCTCGGCGTTGCGGAAGCGGGCGCCCAGCACCCGGCCGTCGACGACGGTCGCGCCGTTCGCCGCGTAGACCATGTCGGGCAGGCCGGGCAGCGGGTCGATCAGGTCGACGCGGTGGCCGAGCTCGCCGTACAGCCTGTAGAGGCGCTCCCACTGGGCGACGGCGAGGTCGGTGTCCACCGGCTTCGCCGGGTCCATCCACGGGTTGATCGCGTAGCTGACCTCGAAGTGGGTCGGACGGCACATCAGGTAGCGGCGGGGACGGGCGGTGCGGATCATGTCAGGCTCCAATGATGTCGAGGGTGTCGAGCGTTTGTGAGAGCTTCTAACGTTCGCGAGGAGGCGCAACTACTGCGAGACCCTCAGGAAGCCGGGCGGTCCGGGAAGTTGCGCAGGCCGCGCAGCGGGCTGGCCAGCAGCACCGCACCGGCCGAGAGCAGCACGCTCGCCATGATCCAGATGGTGGTCCGGGCGCCGAGCACCTCGCCCAGCCAGCCGCCGAGCAGGGCGCCGACCGGGATGGCGCTGAAGTTGACCGTCGAGGCGCTGGCCCGGATCCGGCCGATCATCGCGGGCGGGCAGTACCCCTGGTAGAAGCTGCCGGCGATCACGTTGCCCGCGATCACCCCGCAGACCGCGACCGACCACGCCACCGCGCTGACCGCGAGCGGCAGCCTCGTCCCGGCGAGCGGGAGCAGCAGGATGAACGGCGCCGCGACCAGTTCGCAGAGCAGCAGCCCGCGCGCCGTCCCGAACCGGCGGGCGATCCGCCCGGCCAGCGCCGCCCCGGCGAGACCGCCGACCGACACCACCGCGAACACCGCGCCGATGCCCCCGGGCGTCACCCCCACGCTGCGGACCAGGAACACCGTCTGCACCGCCTGGATGCCGTTGAGGCCGAGGTTGCCGACCGCCGCGAACGAGGCCAGCGTCCGCAGGTACGGGTCGTGGACCAGGAACCGGACGCCCTCGCCGATCTCGCGCAGGATCCCGCGCCGCTCGGACCGCGCCGGCGGCTTCTCCTCGGCCCGGATGCCACCCAGGCAGAACGCCGACACCAGGTAGGTGACCGCGTCCGCGAGCAGCCCGCTCGCGGCCCCGAACGCCTGGGAGAGCAGACCCGCCAGGCCGGGACCGGCGATCTCCGCCGCCGAGTCCCCGGAGCGCAGCTTGACGTTGGCCTCCAACAGGTCCGGCTTGGCGACCAGGGTGGGCAGCACGGCGCTGTACGCGGTGGAGAAGAACACCTTCACCGCCCCGGCCAGCAGGGCCACCACGATCAGCTGGGCCATCGTCAGCGCGTCGAACCAGCCGGCCACCGGCACGCTGCCGAACAGCACCAGCAGCAGCAGGTCGCAGACCAGCATGACCTTCAGCCGGGGCCAGCGGTCCACCCAGGCGCCGGCCAGCAGGCCGAGGAACAGCCACGGCACCCAGGCGGAGGCGGTGAGCACGCCGACCATGAACGGCGAGGCGTCCAGGGTGACGACGGCCACCAGGGCGAGGGCGACGTTCCCGACGGCGGTGCCGAGGCCGCTGGTCGTCTCACCGATCCACAGCTTGCGGAAGTTGCCCTGGGCCCAGAGGCCCCAGCGGCTCCGGGGAGGCGGACTGGACTGGTCCGCCGGGGCGGTACTCGTGGTCTCGGTACTGGTGGTCTCGGTACTCGTGGTCATGGCGGGTCACTCTCCAAGCTTCTCGGCCAGCACGGCGGCGATCCGTGCGAGGGGCGCGGGCTGGGTCAGGGCGCCGTGCGCGCAGGCGACGCGGTGAGCAGCGACCGGGCCGGTGATGTGCGGCGCCCAGGCGGCCTCGAAGGGCCAGTCGGCGGGCTTGTCGAGGGTGGCGCCGAAGAAGACGGCCTCCCCCCGGTAGCGGTCCGGCACGTGTTCGGCCATCAGCTTGCGGTGCTGTTCGAAGACGTCGGGCAGGACGGCGGCGGCCTCGCCGAGCAGGGCTTCCAGGTCGGCCTGACCGCGCCCGTCGGCCGGGTCGTAGCCGAGCGAGGCGAGCAGCTCGGCGAGGGTGTCGACGGGGTCGTCGGACGGCGGGGCGTCGGCGTACCGGGCCGGGTCGGCCGGCAGGCCGTCCAGCAGGGCCAGCAGCGCGACCTCCTGCCCCTCGGCCTGGAGCCGGACGGCCATCGCCTGGGCGACCACCGCGCCGAACGACCAGCCCAGCAGGTGGTAGGGCCCCTCCGGCCGGACGGCGCGGATCTGCCGCACGTAGTCCTCGGCGATCTCCGTGACGGCGGCCGGGGAGCCGCCGCGCAGGCCGCGGGCCTGGAGGCCGTACACCGGGCGGTCCCGGTCGAGGTGGCGCAGCAGGCCCGAGTAGACCCAGCTGATGCCGGCCGCGGGGTGGACGCAGAACAGCGGGGCCTTGGCGCCCTCCGCGCGCAGCGGGAGGAGGACGTCCAGGGCGTCGGCGCCGTTCCGGCCGGGGGTGGGTTCGCCGAAGCGGTCCGGGCTGCGGTCCAGACGGCGGGCCAGGCCCGCGACGGTGGGCGCCTCGAACAGGGCCCGCATCCCGAGGTCGGCGCGCTCGCCCAGCTCGGCGCCGAGCGCGGCGCGGATCCGGCCGAGCAGCTTCATGGCGAGCAGCGAGTGACCGCCGAGGTCGAAGAAGCCGTCGTCGATGGAGACCGGCTCCGGCAGGCCGAGGACCTCGGCGAACAGGCCGCAGAGGGTCTCCTCGTGCGGGGTGCGCGGCGGGCGGCCGGTCGTCGCGGCGGAGAGGTCGGGGGCGGGCAGGGCGCGCCGGTCGACCTTGCCGCTGGCGGTCAGCGGCAGCGCGTCGAGCGGGACGACGGCGGCCGGGACCATGTAGGCGGGCAGTGACTCGGCGACGAAGGCGCGCAGTTCGGCCGGGTCGAGCGCGTCGCTGCCGACGGCGTAGGCGACCAGGCGGGTGCCGCCGGCGCCGTCCTCGCGGGCGATCACGGTCGCGGCGAGGACCCGCGGGTGGCGGGTGAGCACGTGCTCGATCTCGCCGAGTTCGATCCGGAAGCCGCGGATCTTCACCTGGTGGTCGGTGCGGCCCAGGTAGTCGATGCCGCCGTCGCGGGTCCGGCGGACCAGGTCTCCGGTGCGGTACATCCGCTCCCCCGCCGCGAACGGATTGGCGACGAAGCGTTCGGCGGTGAGGGCCGGGCGGCCGAGGTAGCCGCGGGCCAGCCCGGCCCCGGCCAGGTAGAGCTCACCGGGGACGCCGGCCGGCACGGGGTTGAGCCGCTCGTCCAGGACGTAGGCCCGGGTGCCGAGCACGGTCCGGCCGAGGGTCGGGCGATCGGTGGCGGCGAAGGGGTGGGTGAGGGCGTCGACGGTGGCCTCGGTGGGGCCGTAGAGGTTGTGGCCGGTGGTGTGCGGGGCCTCGCGCAGGCGGGTCCAGAGCGCCTGGCCGACGGCCTCGCCGCCGAGCAGGACGACCTGCGGCGCGGAGGCGCCCGCCGGCGCACCCTCGTCCAGCAGGCCCTCGTCCAGCAGGCCCTCGTCGAGGAGCTGCTCGGCGTAGGAGGGGGTGACCTCCAGGACGCCGATCCGTTCCGTCCGCAGGTGGCGGACGAGCGCGGCGGCGTCGCGGCGGACCTCGTCGGCGACCAGGTGCAGCTCGTGGCCGGCGATCAGCCAGAGCAGGCCGTCCCAGGAGGCGTCGAAGCAGAGCGAGGCGGTGAGGGCGACGCGCCGGCGGCCGTGGGTCCGCTCGGTCGCGCCGATCGGGCCGGTGGCCGAGCGGTGCGAGGCGAGCAGGGCGGCGATCGAGCCGTGGCTCACCACGACGCCCTTGGGGCGGCCGGTGGAGCCGGAGGTGTAGATCACGTAGGCGGCGTCGGCGGGCTGCGGCGCGGCCGGGAGCGTCCCGGTCGGTGCGGGGTCGGTCGGCGAGTCGGCCGACAGGACCGACAGCGCCGGGAGCCCGTCGAGCAGTTCGGGCAGCGGCCAGCGGTCGTCGGTCAGGACGAGGGCGGGCGCGGCGTCGGCCAGCATCGCGGCGGTGCGGTCGGCGGGGTACTCGGCGTCCAGCGGGAGCGAGGCCGCGCCGGACTTGAGCACCGCGAGCAGGGCGACCACCGTCTCGGCGGAGCGCGGCAGGGCCAGGGCGACCACCGCGTCCGGTCCGGCTCCGGCTGAGCGCAGCCGGTCCGCAAGGCGGTCGGCGTGCGCGTCCAGCTCCGCGAAGGTCAGCCGGGTAGCGCCGAAGACCAGCGCGGTGGCGTCCGGGGTGCGGGCCGCCTGGGCCGCGAAGGCGGCCGGCAGCAGCGGGACGTCGATCGGCAACTCGTCACCGGAGTACAGGAGTTCGGCCCGCTCGGCGGGGTCCAGCAGGTCCGCCTCGCCGATCGGACGCTCGGGGTCGGCGGCCGCCGCGGTGAGCAGCCGGCCGAGGCGGACGGCGATCGACTCGACGGTCTCCCGGTCGAACAGGTCGGTCGCGTAGTCGATCGCGCACTCCAGCCCGGCCGGCGCGCCGTCGGCGTCGAAGGACTCGCCCATGCCGACGGAGAGGTCGAACTTGGCCACGTACCCGCCGACCGGTTCGACGGCGGCCGGCAGTCCGGCCAGGTCGAGCGAGCCGTCGGAACCGGCCCCGGCCCCGGCACCGGACCCCGGAGTACCGCCCTGGAGCAGCAGCATCACCTGGAACAGCGGGTGGCGGGCCAGCGAGCGCACCGGGTTGAGCTCCTCGACCAGGCGCTCGAACGGCACGTCCTGGTGGGCGTGGGCGTCGAGCTGGGTCTCCCGGACGCGGTGGAGCAGTTCGGCGAAGGTCGGGTCGCCGGAGGTGTCGGTGCGCAGCACCAGGGTGTTGACGAAGAAGCCGACCAGGTCGTCCAGCGCCTCGTCGGTCCGGCCGGCGACCACCGAGCCGATCGGCACGTCGGTGCCGGCGCCGAGCCGGGTGAGCAGCGCGGCGAGCCCGGCCTGCAGGGTCATGAACATCGTGACCCGGTTGCGGCGCGACAACTCGACCAGCGAGCGGTGCAGTTCGGCGCCGAGCGGGAGGACGACGCGGTCGCCGCGGTGGCCGCTGTCGGCGCGCCGGGGGCGGTCGACCGGGAGCGAGATCTCCTCGGGCAGACCGGCCAGGGCCTCGCGCCAGTAGCCGAGTTGGCGGGCGAGCAGGCTCTCCGGGTCGGTCTCGTCGCCGAGCAGTTCGCGCTGCCAGAGCGCGTAGTCGGCGTACTGGACGGTCAGTTGCTCCCAGGCGGGCGCGCTCGCGTCGTCGCGGCGGGCGGCGTAGGCGGTGGCGAGGTCGCGCAGCAGCGGCTCCATGGACCAGCCGTCGCCCGCGATGTGGTGCAGGACGAGGACCAGCAGGCTCCGCGCGCCGGGGTCGCCGGCGCCGGCCGGGTCGAGCGGGAGCAGGTGGGCGCGGATCGGGAGGTCGGTGGCGAGGTCGAAGGGGATCGCCGTGCAGGCGGCCAGGGCGGCGGCCGGGTCGGCGGGCACGGTGGTGTGGTGGTCGAGCCGGACGCGGGCCCGGTCGGCCGGGACGATCCGCTGGTACGGCTCGCCGTCCTGCTCGCCGATCAGGGTGCGCAGGCTCTCGTGCCGGGCGACCAGGTCACCGAGGGCGGCGGCCAGCAGTTCGGGGCCGAGCGGCCCGTCGATCCGCAGCGCGAGCGGGAGGTTGTAGAGGGCGCTGGGGCCCTCCATCCGGTCGATCAGCCAGAGCCGCCACTGGGCGGAGGAGAGCGGCAGCCGCTCGGGGCGCGGGCCGGCGGTCAGGGCGAGCCGGGCGCCGGTGCCGCCGTCGAGCCGTTCGGTGAGCCCGGCGACGGTCGGGGCCTCGAAGACGTCCCGGATGCCGAGTTCGGCGCCGAACACCGAGCGGACCCGGCCGGCCAGCTTCATGGCGAGCAGCGAGTGGCCGCCGAGGGCGAAGAAGTCGTCGTCGATGGAGACCGGCTCCGGCAGGCCGAGGACCTCGGCGAACAGGCCGCAGAACAGTTCCTCCCGGGCGGTGCGGGCGGTCCGGCCGCCGCCGAAGAGGGTGAAGTCGGGGGCGGGGAGGGCGCGGCGGTCGACCTTGCCACTGCCGGTCAGCGGCAGCGCGGCGAGCGGGACGACGGCCGCCGGGACCATGTAGGCGGGCAGCGACTCGGCGGCGAACCGACGGATCTCCAGGGCGAGTTCGGTGCTCGGCTCGACGGCGGTGGCGCAGTGCGCGACCAGTCGGCGGTCGCCCTCGGCGCCCTCGTGCAGGGTGACCACGGTGTGCCGGACGGCCTCGTGCCGGGTCAGCACCTGCTCGATCTCGCCGAGTTCGATCCGGAAGCCGCGGATCTTGACCTGGTGGTCGGTGCGGCCCAGGTAGTCGAGGTCGCCGTCGCGGTTGCGGCGGACCAGGTCGCCGGTGCGGTACATGCGCTCGCCCGGGGCAAAGGGGTCGGCGACGAAGCGTTCGGCGGTGAGGCCCGGGCGGCCGAGGTAGCCGCGGGCCAGGCTGTCGCCGGCCAGGTAGAGCTCACCGGGGACGCCGGCCGGCACCGGGCTGAGCCGCTCGTCCAGGACGTAGGCGCGGGTGCCGAGCACGGTGTGGCCCAGGGACGGGCGCTCGGAGTCGGCGTACGCCTGGACCAGGGTGTCGACGGTGGCCTCGGTGGGGCCGTAGAGGTTGTGGCCGGTGGTGTGCGGGGCCTCGCGCAGGCGGGTCCAGAGCGCCTGGCCGATCGCCTCGCCGCCGAGCAGGACGACGCGCGGCGGGGCGCCCAGGTCCGGGTGGGCGTCGTCCAGCAGGCCCTCGGCGATGAGCTGTTCGGCGTAACTGGGGGTGAGGTTGAGGGCGTCGATCCGGGTGGTGCGGACGTGCCGCACCAGCGCGACCGGGTCGCGGCGCAGGTCGTCGCCGATCAGGTGCAGCTCGTGGCCGGCGATCAGCCAGAGCAGGCCGTTCCAGGAGGCGTCGAAGCAGAGCGAGGCGGTGAGCGCGGCGCGCAGCCGGCCGTGCCGGCGGGCCGGCTCGCCGAAGGCCTCGGCCTGCTGGACGGCGAGCAGCCCGGCGATCGAGCCGTGGCTGACCACGACGCCCTTGGGGCGGCCGGTGGAGCCGGAGGTGTAGATCACGTAGGCGGCGTTGGCGGGGCCGACCCGGACGGGCGGCTGCTCGGCGGGGCGGTCGGCCCAGGCGGCGGCCTCGGCGGGCAGCACGGTGAGGCCGTCCAGGGCCTCGGGCAGCGGCCAGCCGTCCGTGCTGAGGACGGCCGCCGGGCGGGCGTCGGCCAGCATGTGGGCGGTCCGCTCCAGCGGGTACTCGGCGTCCAACGGCAGGAAGGCGGCGCCCGCCTTGAGCACGGCCAGCTGGGAGACGACGGTCTCCGCCGAGCGGGGCAGGGCGAGCGCGACCACGTCCTCCGGGCCGATGCCGGCGGCGGTCAGGCCGTGTGCGAGCCGGTTGGCGCGGGCGTCCAGCTCGGCGTAGCTCAGCCGGGTGTCGCCGGACACCAGCGCCGTGAGGTCGGGCGTCCGGGCGGCCTGCTCGGCGAAGGCGGCCGGGATCAGCGGCAGGCCGGCGGGCAACGGGCGGTGGCCGCCCAGGAGTTCGGCGAGTTCGCCGTCGGCCAGCAGGTCGGCCCGGCCGATCCGCTGCTCGGGGCGCGCGGTCACGGCGGTGAGCAGGCGGCCGAAGCGGGCGGCGATGGACTCGACGGTGTCCCGGTCGAACAGGTCGGTGGCGAAGTCGATCGCGCAGTCCATCCCGGCGGGCGCGCCGTCGGGGGTGCGGAACTCCTCCAGGGTGACGTTGAGGTCGAACTTGGCGACCCCGGTGTCGGAGGGCAGCGCCTCGACCACGAGGCCGGGAAGCTCCAACTCCCCGCCGCCGTTGGACTGGAGGACCATGGCGACCTGGAACAGCGGGTGCCGGGCCAGCGAGCGGGCCGGGTTGAGCTCCTCGACCAGGCGCTCGAACGGCACGTCCTGGTGGGCGTAGGCGCCGAGGCCGGTCTCCCGGACCCGGGCGAGGAGTTCGGCGAAGGTCGGGTCGCCGGAGGTGTCGGTGCGCAGCACCAGGGTGTTGACGAAGAAGCCGACCAGGTCGTCCAGGGCCTCGTCGGAGCGGCCCGCGACGACGGAGCCGATCGGCACGTCGGTGCCGGCGCCGAGCCGGGTGAGCAGCGCGGCCAGCGCGGCCTGGCAGGTCATGAACAGGGTCACCCGGTGCTCGCGGGACAACTCGACCAGTGCCCGGTGCAGTTCGGCGTCGATCGGCAGGGCCACCCGGTCGCCCCGGTGGCCGGAGCGGGCGCCGCGCGGGCGGTCGGCCGGCAGCGTCAGCTCCTCCGGCAGGTCGGCCAGGGTCTCGCGCCAGTAGGCGAGTTGGCCGGCGACCAGGCTCTCCGGGTCGGTCTCGTCGCCGAGCAGTTCGCGCTGCCAGAGCGCGTAGTCGGCGTACTGGACGGTGAGCGGGGCGCGGACCGGCCGTTCGCCGCCGAGGCGGAGGGTGTAGGCCTCGGCGAGGTCGCGCAGCAGCGGGCCCATCGACCAGCCGTCGCCGACGATGTGGTGCAGGGCGACGACCAGGACGTGGTCGTCCGGCGCGACCCGGAGCAGGGTGACCCGGACCGGCGGTTCGGCGGCCAGGTCGAACGGGCGGCGGGCCGCGCGGTCGACCTCCGTCTCGACGGACTCCGGTGCGCAGTCGAGGAGTTCGACCGGGACGGGGGCTTCGGCGGGTGCCAGGATCCGCTGGTGGGGCTCGCCGTCGTGCTCGGCGATCACGGTGCGCAGGCTCTCGTGCCGGGTGACCAGGTCGGCGAGGGCGGCGGTGAGCGCGTCCCGGTCGAGCTCGCCGGTGAGGCGCAGCGCGAGCGGCATGTTGTAGAGGGCGCTCGGGCCCTCCATCCGGTCGATCAGCCAGAGCCGCCGCTGGGCGGAGGAGAGCGGCACCCGCTCGGGCCGGCGGACCGCGGTCAGGGCGGGCCGGGTGCCCGCGCCGTCCAGGCGGCCGGCCAGGCCGGCCACGGTCGGGGCCTCGAAGACGTCCCGGATGCCGAGTTCGGCGCCGATCACCGCGCGGACCCGGCTGAGCAGCTTGGTGGCGAGCAGCGAGTGGCCGCCCAGGGCGAAGAAGTCGTCGTCGATCGAGACCGGCTCCGGCAGGCCGAGGACCTCGGCGAACAGGCCGCAGAGGATCTCCTCGCGGGCCGTACGGGCGGCGCGGCCGCCGGTGGTCGCGGCGAAGTCCGGGGCGGGCAGGGCGGCCCGGTCGAGCTTGCCGTTGACGTTCAGCGGCAGCGCGTCGAGGGTCACGAAGGCGGCCGGGACCATGTAGTCGGGGAGCGCGGCGGCCGCGTGGGCGCGCAGCTCGGCGAGGTCGAGGGCGGGGGCGGCGCCGCCGGGGGCGCCGACCAGGTAGGCGACCAGGCGGGTGCCGGCCGTGCCGTCCTGGTGCGGCAGCACGGCGGCCTGCAGCACCCCGGGATGGGCGGCGAGCACGGTCTCGATCTCGCCGAGCTCGATCCGGAAGCCGCGCACCTTGACCTGGTGGTCGGTGCGGCCCAGGTACTCGATCCGGCCGTCGGCGCGGCGCCGGGCGAGGTCGCCGGTGCGGTACATGCGCTCCCCGGCCGCGAAGGGGTCGGCGACGAAGCGTTCGGCGGTGAGCGCCGGGCGGCCGAGGTAGCCGCGGGCCAGGCCGGCGCCGCTCAGGTACAGCTCGCCGGGGACGCCGACCGGGACGGGCCGCAGCCGCGCGTCGAGCAGGTGGGCGCGCAGGTTGGGCAGCGGGCGGCCGATCAGCGGGCGGGTCTCGGTGCCGTCGATGCGGTGGAACAGGGCGTCGACGGTGCACTCGGTCGGCCCGTACATGTTGAGGACGACGGTGTCGTGGGCGGTGGTCAGCGCGGCCCACAGGGTCTGGCCGATCGCCTCGCCGCCGACCATCAGCAGGGCGGGCGGGCAGTCGGTCAACAGCCCTTCCTCGACCAGGCGTTCGGCGTGGCCGGGGGTGACGTCGTAGACGTCGGTACCGGACCGCCCGGCGTAGCGGACGATGGCGGCGGCGTCGCGGCGCAGGTCGTCGTCGAGCAGGTGCAGCTCGTGGCCGGCGACCATCCAGAGCAGCGATTCGAGCGCGGTGTCGAAGGACAGCGAGGCGGTCTGCGCGAACTTGAACCGCCGCCCGGGGTGAGCGTGTCCGGCGGCGGCGATGGTCTCGGCGCGGTGGAAGGAGAGCAGGTTGGCGAGGCCGCCGTGGCGGACCACGACGCCCTTGGGGCGGCCGGTGGAGCCGGAGGTGTAGATGACGTAGGCGGCGTTCGCCGGGCCGACCCGGACGGGTGGCTCGTCGGCGGGGCGGTCGGCCCACGCGGCGGTGTCGGCGGGCAGCACGGTGAGGCCGTCGAGGACCTCGGGCAGCGGCCAGCCTGCGGTGCTGAGCACGGCCGCCGGGCGGGCGTCGGCCAGCATGTGGGCGAGCCGGTCGCGCGGGTAGTCGGCGTCCAGCGGCAGGAAGGCGGCGCCCGCCTTGAGGACGGCGAGGACGGCGACCACCGACTCGGCGGAGCGGGGCAGGGCGAGCGCGACCACGTCCTCCGGGCCGATGCCGGCGGCGGTCAGGCCGTGCGCGAGCCGGTTGGCCCGGGCGTCCAGCTCGGCGAAGCTCAGCTCGGTGTCGCCGAACACCAGCGCCGTCAGGTCGGGCGTCCGGGCGACCTGGGCGGCGAAGGCGGCCGGGACGAGGACGTCGCCGCCGGGGCGGGCGGTGTCGTGCCAGCGGGCGAGGTCGGCGCGGCCGTCCTCCCCCAGCACGTCCAGCTCGGCGACCGGGCGGTGCGGCCGCTCGGCCGCCTGGGCCAGCAGCCGGGCGAGGGCCGCCGCGAGCCGCTCGGCGGTGTCGCGGTCGAAGAGGTCGACGGCGAACTCCAGGCCGCCGGAGAGTCCGGCCGGGGTGCCGTCCGGGTGGTGGCGCTCGGAGAGGTTGAGGGTGAGGTCGAAGGCGGTGGTGGGCAGGCCGAGCGGCTCGTAGGCGGCGCGGGTGCCGGGGAAGGACGGGCCGCCGCCGGCGGTGTTGTCGAAGGCGATCATCACCTGGAAGAGCGGGTGCCGGGCCAGTGTGCGGGCCGGGTTCAGCTCCTCCACCAGGCGCTCGAACGGGACGTCCTGGTGGGCGTAGGCGGCCAGGTCGGCCTCCCGGACCCGGGCCAGCAGCTCGCCGAAGCTGGGCCGGCCGGAGAGGTCGGTGCGCAGCACCAGGGTGTTGGCGAAGAAGCCGACCAGCTCGTCGAGGGCCGGGTCGAGCCGGCCGGCCAGCGGGGTGCCGATCGGCAGGTCCTCGCCGGCGCCGAAGCGGTGCAGCAGGGTGGCGTACGCGGCCTGGAGCACCATGAACAGGGTCACTCCGTGCTCGGCGGCCAGCGCGGTGAGCCGGGCGTGCAGGGCGGCGTCGAGCTCCAGTTCGACGACGTCGCCGCGGTGGGTGGGGACCGGCGGGCGCGGGCGGTCCAGCGGCAGCGGGAGCTCGTCCGGCAGGCCGTCCAGGGCGCGGCGCCAGTGCGCGAGCTGGCGGCTCAGCAGGGACTCCGGGTCGGTGTCGGCGCCGAGCAGCCGGTTCTGCCAGAGGGTGTAGTCGGCGTACTGGACGGGCAGCGGCTCCCAGCCGGGCGCTTCGGCGCCGTCCCGGCGGGCGGTGTAGGCCTCGGCGAGGTCGCGGAAGAGCGGCCCCAGCGACCAGCCGTCGCTGGCGATGTGGTGCATCACCAGGGTCAGCACGTGCTCCTCGGGCCCCTCGGCGCACAGGTAGGCGTGCAGCGGGACGTCGGCGGCCAGGTCGAAGGTGTGGCCGACCAGGTCCTGGGCCGGGCGGTCGGTGACGGTGAGCAGCGGGGCGGGCGGGGCGGCCAGCACCCGCTGGTGGGGCGCGCCGTCCAGGTCGGTGAAGACGGTGCGCAGCGTCTCGTGGCGGGCGACGACGTCACCGAGGGCGAGTTCCAGGGCGGCGGCGTCGAGCGGGCCGGTCAGGCGCAGGGCGAGGGTGACGTTGTAGGTGGCGGCGGGGCCCTCGGCCTGGCCGAGGAACCAGAGCCGGCGCTGGGCGAAGGAGACCGGCAGGTCGGCGGGGCGCTGCTCGGGGCGCAGCGCGGGCCGGGCCGGGTCGGTGGACGCGGAGGCGGCCGGGTCGCCGGCCGGGCCCTCGGCGATCCGGGCGGCCAGGGCGGCGACGGTCGGGGCCTGGAACAGGTCGCCGATGGCGAGGTCGGCGCCGAGCTCGGCGCGGGCCCGGCCGACCAGCCGGGTGGCGAGCAGCGAGTGGCCGCCGAGCTCGAAGAAGTCGTCGTCGATGGTGATGTCGTCGATGCCGAGGATCTCGCCGAACAGCGCGCACAGGGCCTGCTCACGCTCGTCGCGCGGGGCGCGGCCGGCGGCGTCGGTGCCGAGGTCGGGGGCGGGCAGGGCGCGCCGGTCGACCTTGCCGTTGGCGTTCAGCGGCAGCGCGGGCAGCACGACCACGGCGGAGGGGACCATGTAGCCGGGCAGCGTCTCGGCGGCGAACCGCTTGAGCTCGGCGGCGAGTTCGACCCGCTCGTCGACGTCCTCCGTCGGCACCGCGCAGTAGCCGACCAGCCGGGTGTCGCCGGGCCGGTCCTCACGGGCGATCACGATCACCTGGCGGACGGCGGGGTGCCGGGAGAGCACCGCCTCGATCTCGCCCAGCTCGATCCGGAAGCCGCGCAGCTTGACCTGGCCGTCGATCCGGCCGAGGAACTCGATCGCGCCGTCCGCCCGGCGGCGGACCAGGTCGCCGGTGCGGTACATCCGGCCGCCGGCGCCGTGCGGGTCGTGCGGGTCGGCGACGAAGCGCTCGGCGGTCAGCGCGGCCCGGCGCCAGTAGCCGCGGGCCAGGCCGGCCCCGGCGATGTACAGCTCGCCGGGCACGCCGGGCGGCACCGGCTGGAGGCAGGCGTCCAGGACGTGGGTGCGCATGTTGTCCAGCGGGCCGCCGATCGGCGGCCGGGGACCGGCCAGGTCGGCCGGCACCAGGTGGTGGTGGGTGGCGAAGGTGGTCGCCTCGGTGGGGCCGTAGACGTGGGCGAGCAGCAGGTCCGGGCAGCGGTCGAGGACCCGGCGCATCAGCGTGCCGGAGGCGGCCTCGCCGCCGGTGCAGACCACCCGCAGCGCGCTGAAGGTCTCCGGGGCCTGCTCGGCGACCAGGTCGAACAGCGCCTTGGTGAGGAAGACCGCGGTGACGCCGTGCCGGGTCGCGACGGCGTGCAGGGCGGCCGCGTCCAGGGTGCCGGGCGGGGCGACCACGACCGTGCCGCCGGACAGCAGCGGCGTCCACAGCTCGTAGGTGGCGGCGTCGAAGGCGTGCGGGGAGTGCAGCAGGATCCGCTCGTGGCGGCCGTCCTGCCAGCGGCGGTCGGCGGCGAGGTCGACCACGTCGCGGTGGCGGACGGCGACGCCCTTGGGGGTGCCGGTGGAGCCGGAGGTGAACATCACGTAGGCGAGCGCGTCCGGGTGGACGGGGACACCGGGGTCGCCGTGCGACGCCCGGGCCTCGTCCCCGGTCTCGTCCCCGGGGCGGACCACGGCGGCGGAGTGCGCGAAGCCGGGGTCGGCGCGGTCGGTGAGCAGGACCGGGGCGCCGGTGTCGGCGAGCAGGGCGGCCATCCGCTCGGGCGGCAGGCTCGCGTGCATCGGCACGTAGCAGCCGCCCGCCTTGAGCACGGCCAGGGTGGCGACCACCAGGTCCACCGAGCGCTCCATCAACAGGGCGACCGGCGACTCCGGGCCGACCCCGGCGGCGATCAGGTGGTGCGCCAGCCGGTTGGCGCGGAGGTCGAGCTCCGCGTAGGAGACGGTGCCGCCGTCGTGGGCGAGCGCCACCGCGTCCGGGGTGCGGGCGGCCTGGGCCGCGAACAACTCGGGCAGCGAACCGGTCCGGACCGGCGCCGCGGTGGCGTTCCAGTCGTCGCGGAGGCGGGCGCGCTCCTCGGGGGCGAGGATGTCGAGGCCGCCGATCGGCGCCTCGGGGTCGGCCGCCGCGGCGGCCAGCAGCCGGCCGAGCCGCTCGAACAGGGTGACGACGGTGGCCCGGTCGTACAGGTCGGCCGCGTACTCCACCGAGCCGGTGAGCCCGTCCGGCGCGCCGTCCGCGCCGTGCCGCTCGGTGATGCCGATGTTGAGGTCGAACTTGGCGACCCGCAGGCCGAGCGGTTCGGGCGCCGACTCCAGCCCGGGCAGGCCGAGTTCGCCCTCCTCGTGGTTCTGCAGCACCAGCAGGGTCTGGAACAGCGGGTGGCGGCCGAGCGTGCGGGCCGGGTTGACCTCCTCGACCAGGCGCTCGAACGGCACGTCCTGGTGGGCGAACGCGTCCAGCTGGGACTCCCGGACCCGGCCCAGGAGTTCGGCGAAGGACGGGTCGCCGGACGTGTCGGTGCGCAGCACCAGGGTGTTGACGAAGAAGCCGACCAGGTCGTTCAGCGCCTCGTCGGAGCGGCCCGCCACACCGGTGCCGAGCGGGATGTCGGTGCCGGCGCCAAGCCGGGTGAACAGGGCGGCCAGACCGGCCTGGAGGACCGAGAACAGGGTGGCGCGGTGGCGGCGCGCCAGACCGGCGAGCGCGGCGTGCAGCTCGGGGCCGTAGGCGAACGGGACGGCGTCGGCGGCACCGGTCGGCGCGGGCGGCCGGGGGCGGTCCACCGGCAGCTCCAGCTCCTCCGGCAGACCCGACAGGACTCCTCTCCAGTAGTCGAGTTGGCGGCTCAGCAGGCTGTCCGGGTCGGACTCCTCGCCGAGCAGTTCGCGCTGCCACAGGGTGTAGTCGGCGTACTGGACCGGCAGCGGCTCCCAGTCCGGTTCCGCGCCGCCGAGGCGGGCGGCGTACGCGGCGGCCAGGTCGCGCAGCAGCGGGCCGAGCGACCAGCCGTCGCCGGCGATGTGGTGGAGCACGAGGAGCAGCACGTGCTCGGGCACTTCCTGAGCGTTCGGGGCGAGCGAGAAGACCGTGACCCGGATGGGGAGTTCGGCGCTCAGGTCGAAGGTGTGCGCGGCGGCCCGGTCCCGCAGCGCCGGGTAGTCGGCCGGCCCGCAGTCCACCGTCTCGAAGACGGGCTGCGCCTGCGCCGACGGCAGGATCCGCTGCACCGGCACGCCCCCGCCGTCCACCGGGAACACCGTCCGCAGGGCCTCGTGCCGGGCGACCACGTCCGCCGTCGCGGCGCGCAGCGCGGCGGTGTCGAGCGCGCCGCGCAGGCGGACCGCGAACGGCAGGTTGTAGAGCGCGGTCGGTCCTTCGATCTGATCGATCAGCCAGAGGCGCTGCTGTGCGTACGAAACCGGGATCACGGTGCTTCCTCTGCTCACGTCACGGGGCGTGCGGGGGTGGGGCCCTGATGGGCTAGGCGGGAACGGCGGTGGTCGGCAGGACGGACGGGCGGCAGTCCAGGACCTCGACCGGACGGCCCATCGCGACGGCGATCCGCCGGTCGCCGCGGAACGGGTCGCGGCCGTGTGCGCAGAGCACGTTGTCGACCAGCATCACGTCGCCCACCTGCCAGGTCTCCCGGACGGTGGCGGCCTCGTACGCGGCGTTGAGCGCGTCGACGTCCTCCCGGGTGAGCGGCTCGCCGTCGCCGAACCCGGTGTTGAAGGGGAAGCCGTCCGGGCCGAACTCGTCGACCATGGCCTCCCGGATGTCCGGGTCGAGCGACCACTCGCTCCAGAAGGCCAGGTGGTTGAACCAGACCTCCTCCCCGGTGTGCGGGTGGTGGATGGTGGCCGGCCGCAGCTGGCTGGTGCGCAGGTTGCCGTCCGCCAGCCACTCCCAGGAGATGCCGTTCTCCCGGCAGTAGCGCTCCACCTCGGCCTCGTCCTCGGTGCCGAACGCGGTCCGCCAGCCGAGCGAGATGTAGTCCGAGTAGCTGCGGGTGAGCGTCCAGCCGGAGCTCCGGCCGCGCTCGGCCAGGTGCGGCGGCAGGCCGGCGAGGACCTTGCGGACGTCGGCGGTCGGGGTGGCGCCGCCCGTCTCCGGGGCGATCAGGCAGGCGAACAGCAGCCGGCCGGGGAAGGTCAGGGTGTAGCTGTTCTCGTTGTGCATCCGGATCGGCTGGGCGGGCGGCAGGTCGGTCGACGAGAAGACGCCGTGGCCGAAGTCGCTGCGCGGGGTGGCCTTCTCCCGGTACGGGGTCGGCTCGGGGATCAGCACGTCGCGGACGGCGGCGACGTCCTCGGTGGCCGCGACCGGCAGGCCGCGCAGGAAGATCGTGCCGTGCTCGTGCAGGGCGGCGGTCAGTTCGGCCTCGTGCTCGCGCAGCCAGGCGCAGGCCTCGGCGAGGTCGGCGGCGGCCGGCACGTGGGCGAGGGCCGGGCGGCCGGGGTTCAGTTCCCAGGTGACCATGGCGGCACTCACCGGCGGTCGAGGGCGGCGACCAGGCCGGCCGGGCGGATGTCGGTCCAGTTGGCCTCGATCCAGTCGAGGCAGTCCTGGCGGGTGGCCTCGCCGTGGACGGTGGTCCAGCCGGCCGGCACGTCGATCCAGACCGGCCACAGCGAGTGCTGGTTCTCGTCGTTGGCGAGGACCAGGTAGCCGGCGTTGTCGTCCTCGAACGGGTTGCTCATGGCGGTCTCCTCGGTGAGGTGAGTGGGCGGTGCGGTGGTTTCGGTGTGCTTCGCGGTGGTGCTTCGCGGTGTGATTCGAAGGTAGGGGCGCGCGGCGGGCCGCAGCGGCACAAGGCCCGGCAGGTGAGCGGCAGTTCCCTGGCTGCCTGCGACGGCCGCGGCGACGACGGGGCTCAGCGCGGGGTGAGGCGGACCGGGAAGCGCTCCAGGCCGAAGTTGATGATCGAGCGGTTGTACTCCACCGGCCCGACCGGCTCGATCACCGCGGCCTTCTCCAGCGCCGCCGAGAACAGCGCGGCCAGCTCGGCCTTGGCCAGCGGCGCGCCGATGCAGTAGTGGGCGCCCAGGCCCAGCGCCAGGTGCTTGTTGGGCGAGCGGTCGAGCCGGATCTCCTCGGGCTCCTCGAAGGCCTCCGGGTCCCGGTTGGCGGACCAGACCCAGACCGCGACCCGGTCGCCCCGGCGGATCTGCCGGCCGGCCAGCTCGATGTCCCGGGTGGCGGTGCGCAGCGTGTGCAGCCCGACCGAGGTCCAGCGCAGCAGCTCGTCCACCGCGCTGTCCATGCTCACCTCGCCGCGCTGCAACTGCCGCCACAGCTCCGGGTGCTGGACCAGGGTGTGCAGGCCCATCGCGGCCGTGTGGCGGACCGTCTGGACGCCGCCGACCACGATGTTGTCCAGGTTGAGCACGACGTCCTCGATCGGCATCAGCCGGCCGCCGACCTTGTAGGTGGCCATCATCGAGATCAGGTCGTCGCGCGGGTCGGTGCGGCGCAGCATCACCTGGTGCATCAGGTAGGGGATCAACTGCTGGTGGCCGGCCCGGCGTTCCTCCGGGGTGTTGCCGAGGAAGGCCACGTCGCAGACCCGGACCACCATGTCGCGGTCCTGCTCGGGGACGTCCAGCAGGTCGCACATGACGGCCAGCGGCAGCGCGGAGACCACGTCGACGAGGTCGGCCTCGCCCTGTTCGACGGCCCGGTCGAAGAGCTCGGCGGCCCGTTCGGCGATCGAGCGGGAGGCGCCGCGCACGCCATTCTTGGAGAAGAACGGGTTTGCGGGGGCCCGGAGTTCGCGGTGCCGGGGCGGGTCGGTGAGGGCCATCATCCGGCCGGAGCCGACCGGCACGTTGCCCTCGCCCGCGCCGAGCAGCGAGCCGGACTCGGAGCTGAAGACGGCCGCGTTGCGCAGCACCTCCGCCGACTCGCGGTAGGTGAGCACCGACCAGACCTGCCCGTCGTCGACGGTGTCGGTGCGGTGGACGGGCGCCTGCCGACGCAGTTCGTCGACCAGTGCCGGGGTGTCCGGGCGGGCCCAGAGCGCGGGGTCGGTGAGGTCGACGGCGGTGGTGGTCACCATGACGGCTGCTCCTTGGTGTCGCGGGCGGGGGTGGCGGGGCCCTGGCTCGGCGCCAGGAGGGAGGTCAGGAGGTCGACCGGGCCGGGCTGGTCGACGGTGGCGAGCAGGTGCCCGCCGGGCAGGACGCGGTGGCCGAACGGCCCCCGGGTGTAGGCGGCCCAGCCGCCGAGGTCGGTGGTGGCGAGCATCGGGTCCTCGGCGCCGGCCACCGCGTACAGGGCGGAGCCGATCGGCGCGTGCGGGCGGTGCCGGAAGGTGGCGCTGACCGCGAGGTCGGTGCGGATACCGGACAGGGCGAGTTCGACGAGGTCCGGGTCGGCCTGGACCAGCTCCTCCAGGCCGGTGGTGCGCAGGAGTTCGGCCGGGTCGAGGTCCTTGGACTCGCGGTCGGCCCACTCGGCCGGGCAGGGCGCGCCGGCCACCACCACGAGTTCGGGGCGCAGGTCGGCGGGCAGCGAGCGGGCCACCTCGTAGGCCAGCAGGGCGCCGAAGCTCTGCCCGTAGAACCCGAACCTGCCTCCCCCGTCGGCCAGGTGGGGGGTGATGGCGGCGGTGACGTCGGCGGCGAGGGCGGTGAAGTCGGCGGGCATCGGGTGCCGGCTGCGGCCGCCCCGGGCCGGCGGGCGCAGCGCCCAGACCTCGGCGGCCGGGGCGATCGCCCGGGCCAGCGGGGTGTAGGCGGTGGCGTCGCCGCCGGCGTGCGGGAAGCAGAACAGCCGGAACGGGCGGTGGGCCTGGGGCGCGGGGACGAAGAACCAGTCGCCCTCGATCCGGGGCCGGGCGACGCGAACGGTCGCGGAAGGGGTCGCGGTGCTCATCGGACGGCCGCCCGGCGGGCGGTGAGGGCGGGCCGGGCGGCGGCCGGGCCGGCCGCGGCGGCGCGCTTCACGGCGTCGGTGAAGGCGGCCAGGTCGGCGGCGTCCAGCAGGTGGCGGAGCTGGAGCTCGACGTTGAGCTTGCGGCGCAGCAGGTGGACGACGCGCAGCGCGGCGAGCGAGTGGCCGCCGAGCGAGAGGAAGTCGTCGGTGGGCTCGACCTCGGGGACGCCCAGCACGGTCCGCCAGACCTCGGCGACCTGCTCCGCCACTCCCCCGCCGGTCTCCGTGGTCTCCGTGGTCTCGGCCGCCGGGGCGGGCAGGGCGCGGTGGTCGACCTTGCCGTTCGGGGTGAGCGGCATCGCGTCCAGCACGGTGAGAGTGCTCGGCACCAGGTGCGTAGGCAGGGTGCGGCGCAGCTCGGCGAGCAGCTCGGCGGGGCGGGCGGCCGTCGTGGTCGTGACGTAGCCGGCCAGCCGCAGGTCCCCGGGCGCGGCCTCGTGCACGGTCACCACGGCGGCGCCGACGGCGTCCAGCGAACCCAGCGCGTGCTCGACCTCGCCCAGCTCGATCCGGAAGCCGCGGATCTTGACCTGGCGGTCGACCCGGCCGACGTACTCCAGCAGGCCCTCGGCGGAGCGGCGGGCCTGGTCGCCGGTGCGGTACATCCGGGCGCCGGGCTCGGCCACGAACGGGTCGGCGACGAACCGGCCCGCCGTCAGCCCCGGGTGGCCCGGGTAGCCGTGCGCCAGGCCCGGCCCGCCCAGGTACAGCTCGCCGACCGCGCCGGGCTCGGTGACCGGCGCGAGCCGCTCGTCCAGCAGATAGGCGCGGACGCCGGGCAGCGGCTCGCCCAGGTGCGGGCCGGGGCCGGTGATCCGGGCGGTGATCGCGTCGACCGCGCACTCGGTGGGCCCGTACAGGTTGAACGCCTCGACGCCGGCCTCGGCCAGCTCGCGCCAGGTGCGCTCGGGCACCGCCTCGCCGCCCATGAACAGGCGCGGCACCCGGACCCCGGCCACCGGCTCGCGCAGCAGCGGGTCGCGGAGCAGCTGCCAGTGCGAGGGGGTCAGGTCGAGGTCGGTGACGGCGTGCTCGGCGAGCAGCTCGGCCAGCCGGGCCGGGTCGGCCCGCCGGGCGTCGTCGACCAGGACGAGGGTGTCGCCCCGGCAGACCCGGATCCACTGCTGGACGGAGGCGTCGAAGGAGACGCTGGCGTTCCAGGCGACCACGGCCGGCTCGGGGCGGTAGGCGTCGATCCGCTCCAGGGTGTCGGCGAGGTCGGCGACAGCGCCGTGCGGCACCTCGACGCCCTTGGGGCGGCCGGTGGAGCCGGAGGTGTAGATGACGTAGGCGGAGTCCAGCGGGTACGGGGTGACGTCCGCGTCGGCCCCGTCGGTGCCGTCGGTGGGCGTGGCGTCCGGGCGGACGACCGGGACGCCGGCCGGGACGGGCGGCGCCGGGTCGGTGCTGACCACGGCGGCGAGGCGGGCGTCGGCGGCCATGAAGGCGATCCGCTCGGCCGGGTAGGCGGGGTCGAGCGGGACGTACGCGGCGCCGGCCCGCCAGGCGGCGAGCAGCGCGACGGTCAGATCGGTGGTGCGGGCCAGGTGGACGCCGACCCGGTCGCCGCGCCGCACGCCGTGGGCCCGGAGGGCGCGGGCCAGGGCGGCGGTGCGGCGGTCCAGGGCGGCGAAGTCGAGGCTGCCGTCGACCGCGTGCACGGCGGGCCGGCCGGGGTGGGCGGCGACGGCGGCGCGGAAGCGGGCCAGGAGGTCGGCGGGGGTGGGGCTGACGGTGGGGACGACGGCGACAGGCTCGGCGAAGGTGGTCATGGGGGGGTACTCCTAAGTCGGGTCAGGTCAGGTGAAGTGGGATGAGCTGCGGTCAGAGCTCGGCGGCCAGCCGGGCCAGGGCGGCGGCGTAGGCGTCGATGAACTCCTCCGCGGTGGCGTCGTCCACCACCGCCCGCTGGTGGTCCACGGCGAGCAGCACGCGCTGCGAGACCGGGTCCTGGATCAGCGAGGCGCCGAACGCGAAGCTGTTGGGCTCGTGCCGCAGGGTGGGCTCGCTGCCGATCCGCCCGTCCTCGATCCGGGCCGAGCTGAGCCGCCCCAGGGCGTGGAACCGCAGGTAGCCGAACTGGCTGTCGAGCGCGGTGTCGGCCATCAGCCGGGCCAGCCGGGCGAACGGCACCCGGCGGTGCGGCATCATGTCCAGCTCCTCCCGGTGGACGTGCCGGACCAGTGCCGCGAGGTCCTCCCCCGGTTCGGCGACCAGCGGGACGGTGTTGAGGAACAGCCCGTACACCTCGGTGCCGCCGAGCCGTTCGAGCCGGCCGTTCATCGCCAGCCCGGTGGTGACCCGCCGCCGTCCGGTGATCCGGGCGAGCGCGTGCAGGTGGGCGGCGAGCGCCACGGACTTGATCGGGACGGCGAGCGCGTCGGCGACGGCGCGCAGCTGGCCGGGCGCGTCCGGCAGCACCCGCTCCACCGTGCGCGGCAGCTCGTGGACGTCCTCGCTGCCCGGCCAGAGCTGGCCGGTGGCGCCGTCGAGCCGCTCGCGCCAGTACGCCAGCGAGTCCGGGTCCGCGGCGGCCGCCCGTTCGACGGCGACGAAGTCGCGGAAGGCGGTGCGCGGTGGCGGGGTGGGCGCGGCGGTCGGGTCGGCGGCGAGCGCGCCGTGCCGTTCGAGGAGCTCGGTGAGCAGGGAGGTGAAGCTCCAGCCGTCCAGGATCGCGTGGTGCTCGGAGATGGTGAGCTGGAAGGCCCGGTCGGCCAGGCGCTGGACGGTGATCCGGAACAGCGGGGGTTCGGCGAGGTCGAAGGGCCGGTCCCGGTGGTCGTCGAAGACCTCCCGGATCGCCCCGTCCTGCTCCGCGCCGGTCCGTCCGCGCAGGTCGGCGAAGTCGACGGGGGCGGGCAGCGTGCCGTGGACGAGCTGGAGCGGTTCGCCGTAGCCGGAGATGTCCAGGCCGGTGCGGAGCACGGCGTGCCGGGTCATCGCCTCGTTGACGGAGCGGCGGAACGCGGTCTCGTCCAGGTCGCCGCTGATCCGGTAGGAGTTGACGTTGTGGTAGCTGTCGGTGCCGCCGGCGACCTCCATGTGGAAGACCATGGACAGCTGCATGGACACCATCGGGTAGGCGTCGACGATGCCGGGCGGCAGGTCGGCCCGGTCCTCCTCGTCGATCAGGGCGAACGGCCGGTCGGCCGCCGGGTCGTGCTCGACCGGCCGGGCGAGCGGCAGCAGGGCGGCCACCGTCGGGGCGTTGAAGACGTCCCGCAGGGTGATCTGCCAGCCCCGGTCGTGCAGCGCGCCGGCCAGTTGGACGGCCCGGATCGAGTCGCCGCCCAGGTGGAAGAAGTCGTCGTGGACGCCGATCCCGCCGACCCCGAGGACCTCCGTCCAGACGGCGGCGAACAGCTCCTCCTCCGGGGTGCGCGGTTCGACGTGCCGGCCGGCCGGGACGGGGACGGCGCGGTCGGGGGCGGGCAGCGCGGCCCGGTCGACCTTGCCGTTGACGGTGAGCGGCAGCGCCGCCAGCACGGTGACCGTCGCCGGGATCATGTACGCGGGCAGGGTGCGGCCGAGGAGTTCGCGCAGGTCCTCGGGGGCGCGCCCGGTGACGTACGCGGCGAGCCGGTCGTCGTGGACGGTGACCACGCAGGCGTCGACATCCGGGTGGGCGGCGACGGCGTTCTCGATCTCGCCGAGCTCGATCCGGAAGCCGCGCAGCTTGACCTGGAAGTCCGCCCGGCCGACGTACTCCAGGCCGCCGTCCGGCAGCCGCTTGGCGACGTCGCCGGTGCGGTAGAGCCGGGCGCCGGGCGGTCCGGACGGGTCGGCGACGAAGCGGCCGGCGGTGAGGCCGGGCCGGCCCCAGTAGCCGTGCGCCAGGCTGCCGCCGCCGATGTACAGCTCGCCGGGGACGCCGGGCGGGCAGGGGCGCAGCCAGTCGTCGAGGACGACCGCGGTGAGGTGCGGCATGGGTTCGCCGATCAGGCTGCGCTCGAAGCCGGCGCCGCCCGGCGCGACGTCGTGGGTGGTGACGTGGACGGTGGTCTCGGTGATGCCGTAGAGGTTGCAGATCCGGGCCGGCGGCAGCGGGTCGAGGTCGTGCCAGCGCTGGACGACGCCGGGGTCGAGCGCCTCGCCGCCGAGCATGATCCAGCGCAGCTCGGGCAGCGCGCGCGGGCGGCGGCGCAGGGCCGGTTCCAGCTGGCGCAGCGCGGACGGGGTCAGGCAGAGGTGGGTGACCCGCTCCTGGTCGAGCAGGCCCGCGAACTCGTCGGGCGAGCGGCTGGTCAGGTAGGGGACGACGACCAGGCGGGCGCCGTGCAGCAGGGCGCCCCAGAGCTCCCAGACCGTCCAGTCGAAGGCGTAGCTGTGGAAGAGCGTCCAGACCGTGTCGGGGCCGAAGCCGAAGTGCGGCCGGCCGGAGTCGAGGAGGCGGCTGACGTGCTCGTGGGCGACCGCGACGCCCTTGGGGCGGCCGGTGGAGCCGGAGGTGAAGATGAGGTAGGCGAGGTCGCCGGGGCGGCCGACGGCGGGCGGCCGGGTGGCCGGGTGGGCGGCGATCTCGGCCGCGTGGGCGGCGAGGTCGAGGGTCTGCCAGGGGCCGTCGGGGGCCCGGTCGGGGCGGTCGGTGAGGACGGCGGTCACCGCGGTGTCGCCGAAGACCAGGGCGGCCCGGTCGGCGGGGGCGGCGAGGTCGACCGGCACGTACGCGGCGCCGGCCTTGAGGACGGCGAGGATCGCGACGGGGACCGCGACGGTGCGTTCCAGCAGCAGGCCGACCCGGTCGCCGGGGCGGACCCCGCGGGCGCGCAGGGTGTGCGCCAAGCGGTTGGCGCGGCGGTCGAGTTCGGCGTAGTCGAGGGTCTCGTCCGGGTCGCTGACGGCGGGCCGGTCGCCGTGCCGGTCGGCGGCCTGTTCGAACAGGTGGTGCAGGCAGTGGCCGGCGTCGAGGCGGGCGGGGCGGTGCGACTGCCCGGCGGAGGTGAGCCGGAGCACGGTGGCGTCCGGCTCGGCGAGGGCGGCGTCCAGCAGGGCCGCGTAGTCGGCGGCGAGGCGGCGGACGGTGGCGGGGTCGAAGAGGTCGCTGCTGTACTCGGCCTCGCCGCGCAGCTCGCCGTCCTCGCCGGGGCCGGTGGAATCAAAAACGGACCAGGTCAGGTCGAACTTGCTGGTGCCGTTGGAGCGGACGGCGCGCACGCCGGTCGCGGCGCCGAGGACGAGCGGGGCACGGTCCTCGGTGTGGGCGCCGAACACCGCCTGGACCAGCGGCGGGTGCTGCGGGGTGCGGGCGGTGCCGAGGTGGTCGACCAGCTGGTCGAAGGGCACGTCGAGGTAGCCGAAGGCGTCGAAGGCGCCGTCCTGGATGTCGGCCACCAGCTCACGGAAGGTCGCGCCCGGGGCGAGCCGGATCCGCAGCGGCAGCAGGTTGACGAAGTAGCCGAGCAGGTCGGCGAGTTCGGGCCGGTTGCGAGTGGTGACGGGGGTGCCGACGAGCAGGTCGTCGGCGCCGGTCCAGCGGCCGAGCAGCAGGGCGAAGGCGGCGAGCTGGACGGTGAACGGGGTGGCGCCCTCCTCCTCGGCGAGGGCGCGGACCCGGGCGGCGGCGCCGGGGGTGAGGGCGAAGTGCTCGGTGGCGCCGCGCTCGCTCCGCTCGGCCGGCCGGGGCCGGTCGCCGGGCAGTTCGAGCAGGGCGGGGGCGCCGTCCAGCCGGTCCTTCCAATAGGTGAGGTGCTCCTCGTAGGAGGTGTGCCGCTCCTCCTCGGCCCAGTCGGCGTACTGAGTGGTGAGGGCGGGGAGTTCCGGCGCCCGCCGGTCGGCCAAGGCCCGGTAGTGCTCGGCGAGTTCGGTCTCGAAGAGTTCGGCGGACCAGCCGTCCCAGACGATGTGGTGGACCACGAACAGCAGGGTGGTGCGGTGGTCGGCGAGCCGGAAGGCCTCGGCGCGCAGCAGCGGGCCGGCCGCCAGGTCGAAGGGCTCGGCGGCCCGTTCGGCGATCAACTCCTCGGTGCGGTCCTCCCGTTCGGCCTCGGGCAGGTCGCGCAGGTCGGTGACGGCGAGCGGCACGGCGAGCTCGGGGTGGACGTGCTGGCGCGGGCCGTCGGGGTGCAGGGCGAAGGTGGTGCGCAGGGCCTCCTGGCGGGCGACCACCGCGGCCAGGGCCCGCCCGAGCAGGTCGAGGTCGAGCGGCCCGGTGACCTCGTAGGTCCAGGGGGTGGTGTAGGTCGCGGCCCGCGGGTTCAGGTGGTCGAGGAACCAGAGGCCGCGCTGCAGGCCGGAGACGGGCGCGATGCGGACGTGGTCGATGGTGGGGACGGCGGACGGGCTCACGGCCTCGTTCCCTTCGTGCGCGGGCAGGGTGGTCGGACGGGCCGTCATCAGGAGGCCAGCCGTTCGGCGATGGCGCCCACGGTCTTGCCGCGGAACACCACGTGCGGCGGCACCCGGGTGCCGGTCTGCTGGGAGAGCTTCATCGCGACCCGGACGGCGGCCAGCGAATTGCCGCCGATCCGGAAGAAGTTGGCCTCCGGCCCGAGGTCGTCGGCCAGCTCCAGGACGGCCCGGACGGCGTCGGCGACCAGCCGCTGGTCCGGGGTGAGCGGGTCGGCGGCGGCGCCGGCGGAGCGGTCGGCGGGACGCTCGGCGGAGCGGTCTGCGGGGCGTTCGGCGGGGGCGGGCAGGGCGCGCCGGTCGACCTTCCCGTTGGCGTTCAGCGGCAGCGCGGCCAGGACGTCGAGCGTCGCGGGCACCATGTGCTCGGGCAGCAGCCCGGCCAGGTGGTCGAACAGCGCGTCCGGCCCGGCCTCGGCCCCGTCCGCGAGGGTGACGTACCCGGCGAGCCGGTGGTCGCCGGGGCTCGGCTCGTGGACGGTGACGGAGGCCTCCCGGACGGCGGGGTGGCGGGTCAGCGCGTCCTCGATCTCGCCGGGTTCGACCCGGAAGCCGCGCACCTTCACCTGGTCGTCGATCCGGCCGGTGATCTCCAGCAGCCCGTCCGCCCGCCGGTGGCCGAGGTCGCCGGTGCGGTAGAGCCGTTCGCCGGGCGGGCCGAACGGCGAGGCGACGAAGCGTTCGGCGGTCAGCCCGGGGCGGCCGACGTACCCGTGGGCGAGCCCGCCGCCGGCCGCGTACAGCTCGCCGGTGGTGCCGTCCGGGACGGGATTGAGCAGCTCGTCGAGGACGTGCACCGCCTTGCCGTGCAGCGCCCGGCCGATCGGGATGGCGGCCCCGGCGGCGTCCTCGGCGGTGGCGCGGTGGCTGGTGGTGAGGCCGAGGCTCTCGACCGGGCCGTAGCCGTTGGCGACGACCAGCCCCGGGTACTGCTCCAGCGCCTTGCCGACGTGCGTGACGGAGGCCCGCTCACCGGCCGTGAAGGCCACCTTGAGGTCGTCGTAGGTGTCCGGGAGCTCCTCCAGCAGGAAGTTGAACAGGCTGGCGGAGAGCTGGAGCTGGGTGACGCCGTGCCGGCGGGTGAGCTCGGCGATGGCCTGCGGGTCGGGCCGCTGGCCGGGCTGGAGGACACACACCCCGCCGAACGCCAGCGCGCCGTACAGCTCCAGCGCGAAGGCGTCCCAGGAGACCGGGGAGCACTGGAGCCAGACCTCCTCGGGGCCGAAGCGGGCGTAGTCCTGGCCGAGGTAGGTGGTGGTGAGGGCGCGGTGCGGGACGGCGACGCCCTTGGGGCGGCCGGTGGAGCCGGAGGTGAACATCACGCAGGCCAGGTCGGCGCCGGTGACGGCCACGCCCGGGTCGTGCCCGGGGCGGGCGGCCACGGCGGCGGCCGCCGCGTCCAGGTCCAGCTGCCGCCCGACCGGGAACGGCGGGCCGGCGTGGCGGTGGGTGACCAGCAGGGCCGCGGCGCAGTCGGCGTACGAGCCGGCCAGCCGCTCGGCCGGGAAGTCCGGGTCCAGCAGGGTGTAGCCGGCGCCGGTCTTCAGGGCCGCGAGCAGCGCGGTCACCAGGTCCGGTCCGCGCTCGACCAGGACGGCGACGGTGTCGCCGCGGCCGATGCCCTCGGCGGCGAGGTGGTGCGCGAGCCGGTTGGCCCGGGTGTTCAGCTCCCCGTAGGAGATCCGCTGCTCGCCGGAGACCAGGGCGAGCGCCCCCGGCTCGCGGGCGGCCCGGGCCTCGAACAGCGCGTGCACGGGCGCCTCGACGGCGGTGGCGAGGGTGCCCAGCCAGGCCTCGCAGAGCTCGGCCATGGTGGCCTCGTCGAACAGGTCGGAGTCGTACTCGAAGCGCCCGGTGAAGTCGGTGCCCCGGTCGTCGACGGAGATCGACAGGTCGAAGCGGGAGACCGGGTTGGAGTACAGCTCCCGGGTCACCTCGATGGCGCCGATCGTCAGCGGACGGGTGTCCAGCGGGTGCAACTCCAGCAGCACCTGGCAGAGCGGGTTGCGGTTCTCGGCGCGGTCGTCCGGACGGTCCTCGAAGACGGTGGCGGCGATGTCGTCGAACGGCGCCTCCTGGTGGCGGTAGCCGGCGATCGCCACCTCGCGGACGTGCCGGACCAGCTCGCGGAAGTCCGCGGCCTCGTCGAGCCGGACCCGCAGCGGCAGCAGGTTGACGAAGTAGCCGATCAGGGCGTCGAGTTCGGCCCGGCCGCGGACGCTCACCGGGGAGCCGAGGACGAGGTCCCGCTGCCCGGTACGCCGGTGCAGGGTGAGCGCGAGCCCGGCCAGCAGCACCATGAACGGGGTGGCGTCCTCACTGCGGGCCAGCGCGCGGACGGCCTCGGCGACCGGGCGCGGCATCGCGAAGCGGTGGAAGGCGCCGCGGAAGGCCTGTTCCTCGGGGCGGGGGTGGTCGACCGGCAGCACCGGCTCGGTCGGGGCGCCGCGCAGGTGCTCGCGCCAGTGGGCGAGTTGGCGTTCGGCGGTGGCCTCGTCCCGGTACTGCCAGGCGCTGTAGTCGGCGTACTGGACGGCCGGCTCGGGCAGAGCGGCCGGACGGCCGGTGGCCGCCGAGTCGTAGAGCGCGGCGAGTTCGCCCTCCAGGACGGACAGCGAGCCCTCGTCCCAGACGATGTGGTGGCAGAGCAGCAGCAGGGTCGCGGTGTCGCCGGTGCGGTAGAGGTGGGCGCGGACCAGCGGGCCGGTCTCCAGGTCGAAGGGGACCAGGGCGACCTCGGCGATCAGCGCGTCCAGCCGGTCGGCGTCGGTCTCGGTGACCGTGAACGGCAGCTCCACGGACGGGTGGATCACCTGTCGGGGGCCGTCCTCGGCCAGTTCGAAGGTGGTGCGCAGGGCCTCGTGGCGGGCGACCACGCCGGCCAGCGCGCGCCGCAGCAGCTCCGGGTCGACCGGGCCGGCGAAGCGGAACACCCAGGGCACGATGTAGGTCGGCGCGCCCGGGTTCCACTGGTCGAGGAACCAGAGCCCGCGCTGGAACTTGGAGAGCGGCGCCGAGCCGGCCCCGGCCCGGGTCAGCTCGGGGCGCTCGCCGCCCGCCGAGGCGGTGACGGCGGCGGCGAACTCCGCCAGCGTGGGGGCGTCGAAGATGGTGTACGGGGAGATCATGCCGAACACGTCGAAGCAGCGGCCGACCACCCGTACGGCGGTGAGGGAGTCCCCGCCCAGGTGGAAGAAGTTGTCCTCGGCGCCGACCTCGGGCACGCCGAGGACGTCCGCCCAGACGGCGGCGATCAGCTGCTCGGCGGGGGTGCGCAGCGGGCGGCGGCCGGCCGGGGCGGTGGCGGCGGGAGCGGGGTCGGGCTGCGGTTCGGGCAGGGCGGACCGGTCGACCTTGCCGCCGGCCGTCAGCGGGAAGGCCGCCAGCGGGGTGACGGTCGCCGGGACCATGTGCTCGGGCAGCCGGTCGGCCAGGTGGGCGCGCAGCTCGGCGGGGTCGGGGGCGGAACCGTCGCCGGTGCCCGTCAGATAGGCGGCGAGCCGGCCCTCGTGGGCCACCACGACGGCCCCGGCGACCGCCGGGTGCGCGGCCAGGACCTGCTCGATCTCGCCGGGTTCGACCCGGAAGCCGCGGATCTTCAGCTGGTGGTCGGCCCGGCCGACGAACTCGATCGCGGCGTCCGGGCCGTCGGCCGGGCGGCGGACCACGTCGCCGGTGCGGTACATCCGGGCGCCGGGCTCCGGCGCGAACGGGTCGGCGACGAACCGGCCGGCGGTCAGGCCCGGGCGGCCGTGGTAGCCGGCTGCCAACAGCGGTCCGCCCAGGTAGAGTTCGCCCACCTCGCCGGGCGCCACCGGCCGCAGCCGGTCGTCCAGCAGGTAGCCGCGGCGGTCGCCGAGCGGGACGCCGATCGGCACCACCTCGCCGGTGCCCGCCGAGGGGCCGGTGAGCAGGTGGGTGGTGGCGGTGACCACGGTCTCGGTCGGACCGTAGGCGTTGAGCAGCGGCACCCCGGTGGCGGCCCACCAGCGGGCGGCGGCGTCCGGGTGGAGGCGGTCGCTGCCGGAGATCATCAGCCGCAGGGTGCGCGGCGCGCGGGGGCGGAGGGCGGCCACGACCTCCTGGAAGTAGCCGGCCGGGAGGTTGGCGACGGTGACGCCCTCCTCGTCCAGCACCTCCAGCAGGGCGTCGGGGGCCAGCAGTTGGCGCTCGGGGACGACCAGGCAGGCGCCGACGGACAGGGCGGTCAGCACCTGCTCGACGGCCACGTCGACGGTCGGTCGGGCGAGGTGCAGCACCACGTCCTCGGCGGTGAGGCCGTACCGGTCGACGGCGGCGGCGAGGTGGCCGGTCAGCGCGGCGAGCGGGACGTGCACGCCCTTGGGGCGGCCGGTGGTGCCGGAGGTGTAGATGAGGTAGCCGGCGGTCGCGCCGTCGGGCGTGCCGGTCGCCGCCCCGGGGGCGAGGTCGACGAGCTCGCCGTCCGTCCAGGCCAGGGTGGCGCCGGCGTCCTCGCGGATCCAGCGGTTGCGCTCCTCGGGGGCCTCCCGGTCCAGCGGCAGGTAGGTGGCCCCGGCGCGGAGGGCGGCGAGCAGGCCGACCACGTGGTCGAGCCGGTCGCGGCCGGTGACGGCCATCGTCCGGCCGGGGGCGAGCCGGGCGGCGAGGTCGCCGCTCAGCTCGTCCAACTCCCGGTAGCCGACGGTCCGGCCGCCGAGCCGTACGGCCGGCCGGTCCGGGAACCGGCGCGCGACGGACATGAAGGGGAAACCGCGAGATTCCATCATCCAACCCCGATGAATTAGCGACTCTGCTGGCAGTGGTCTCGACGATAGGCGCGCTTTTCGGGCCCGATCGGCAGAACCCGGGGAAGACCACCGGCAGCTTCAACTGCCGCTTGACTTACGGGAGTTGGCGAGAACGCCGCAGCCCGCCGGGGTGCACGGGGGCACCTCGGCGGGCTGCGGCGAATTTCTTATTCTTCGGTTGTCCGGGGACGAATCTCAGGAGGCCGCCGGGAATGCGGCGGACCACACGTCCTCCCGGTCCAGCGCGGCCGGCGCGTACTTGCCGAGCGCACTGATCAGCAGGCGCAGTTCGAGCGCCAGGCACTCGGTGAACCGGACCAGCCCGGCCTCCGGGTCCTCGGCCGCCGCCAGCAGGGCGGCCCGGCCCAGGCCCACCGCCCGGGCGCCCAGGGCCAGCGCCTTGACCGCCCGGCCGCCCTCCCACATCCGCCCGGAGACCAGCAGGCAGGGCGGCGGACCGGCGGCCGCCAGCCGGGCCAGGCACTCCGCCAGCGGCAGGCCGACCTGCGCCGGGAAGGCGCCCGGCGCCCAGCCGGTGCCGCCCTCGGCGCCGTCCACGGTGACCGCGTCCGCCCCCGCCTCGGCGGCCACCCGGGCGGCCTCGGCGACGTCCCGGCCCGGGTGCAGCTTCACCCAGACCCGGGCCCGGGGGAAGTTGTTGCGCATCAGCCGGACCTGCTGGCGCAGGATCTCCGCGGTGAAGGTGCCGGGCGTACTGGCCCGCAGGACCCGCCCGTCGGAGCCGAGGACCGGGTCGATGCCGTAGCGGTCGCCGAGCCGGGCCGCCGCCTCGGCGTCCAGCACCGTCATGCCGCCGAGGCCCGGTTTCGCTCCCTGTCCGACCTTCAACTCGAAGGCCAGCCGCCCGGATTCGAGCAGCGGCAGGGCGGCCGGGTCGCTGTAGGCGAGGTTCCAGACCTCGGCGTCGGCGTCCTCGGTGGACTGCTGGATGGCCACGCCGCCCAACCTGTCCGGGAGTTGCTCGCTGTAGGCGCGCAGCCGGCCGAGCAGCGCGCGGTCGGCGGCCTCGCCGAGCCGGCCGTAGCCGTTCACCGGGACGACGTTCTCACCGATCACCATCGGCAGCCCCAGCGCGCCGGCCTGCCGGCTGAGCGCCAGGCCGAGGTCCCCGCCGGCCACCCGGGTGGAGCCGGTCGCCGACACGTACACCGGCAGCGAGGAGGTGAACCCGCCGATGGCGGTGGCCAGTTCGACGTCCCGGTAGTCCGGCTCGCGGCCCAGGTCGATCAGCCGGGCCAGCCGCTGCGGCACGAACACCGGCGGGACGATCCGCAGCGCGTCCAGGGCGTCCGCCGTCCCGTAGGCGGGCTGCTCGGCGCCGAACAGCACCTGCCCGTAGCTGCCGGGCGGCGGGAAGGCGGCCGCCGTCCCGGCCCGGGCCCGCTGCCGGACCTCCTCCTCCGGGAACCCGGGTGCGCTCAGGTCACTCATGGCCCGCTCCGCTCCGCCCGCCGTTCCGCTCGCCGGGCCGGCTGCCGGGTCGGCCGCCGCGCCCGGTCACGGGGACACCACCCCCGCCAGCTTGGGGAAGGCGCTGGCCTGCCAGACCGCGTCCAGCCCGGCGACGTACCGGGTCAGCCGCTCGACGCCGATGCCGAAGCCGGCGCTGCCGGGCACGCCCTCGCGGACCAGGTCCAGGTACCAGCGGTACTTCTGCGGGTTCTCCCCGGTCTCGCGCATCCGGGTGACGATCTCGGCGTAGTCGTTGGTGCGCTGGCTGCCGCTGCACAGCTCGCCGAAGCCCTCGGCGGCGATCAGGTCGAAGTTCCGCAGCAGGCCCGGATCCTCGGGGTTCTCCCGGTCGTAGAAGCCGCGCGAGCCCTTCGGGTAGTCGGTGACGAAGAACGGCCGGTCCCGCTGGGCGGAGAGCAAGGCCTCACCGGCCCAGTCGAGTTCCGCGTCCGGGCTCTGCGGGTGGCCGAGGCCCTGGAGCTCGGCGACCGCCTCGGCGTGCCGCATCCGGCCGAAGGAGCCCTTCAGCAGCTCAGTGAACGAGTCGACGTCGCGGCCGAGTTCGGCAAAGTCCTTGGGCAGCTCGCGGACCGCGCTGGCGACCATGTGCACCACCAGCTCCTCGACCAGCCGGACGGCGTCGTCCCGAGTGGCACCGGCCACCTCGACGTCGAGCTGGTGGAACTCGGCGAGGTGGCGGCTGGTCCCGGCGGTCTCCAGCGGCTCCAGCCGCACGTTCGGGGCGATGCAGAAGATCTTGTCGAAGGCCAACAGCGAGGCCTGCTTGTAGAGGATCGCACTGGTCATCAGCTTGTAGCGGTGGCCGTAGAAGTCGATGTCCACCTGCTTGGAACCGCGCGAACCCGGGTCGGTGACCGGACCGATGATCGGCGGGAGGAGCTCGGTGAAGCCCTGGGCACGCAGGAACTCGCGGGCGGCGGAGAGCAGTTGGTGCTGGATCCGGAGCGCGCTGCGGGTGGTCGGCGCGGTCAGGTGGCGGCCGGGGTCCGGAAGGGTCGCGGGGGTGCTGGGCCCGTCGGTGGTCATGGCGTGGTGAGTCCCAACTCTCGTCGTGCGGCGGGTGATCGGTTCGTGGACGGGATGGCGGTGGCAGGGGTGTCCGGGGGCAGGGGGTCGGCGGCGGCGCGGGCGTCGTAGCTCCACTGGACGTGGGAGAGCGCGCCGAGCAGGTCGGCCGAGCCGAGGATCGGCGGACGCGGGCCGCCCGCCAGGCCGGCGATCGGCATCGAGCCGACGTCCGACCAGTGCAGCCGGCCGTCCGGACCGAGCGAACTGCGGGCCCGGCCGGCGTTGTCGGGGTGCAGGCAGTACGGCACGTCCAGGTAGCCGGCCGCGAAGGCCCGGACCAGCGCCCGGCCGAGGTCGGCGTCCAGTTCCAGCACGGCGCCGATCAGCGCCCGCGCCTCCGCCTCGATGCCGGTGTCCTGGACGCTGACCGCCGAAGCCCTGCCCTCCCCGGCGGCCACGGCGGCCGCGGTCTCCAGGGCCTGGACGTTCTCGGCGACGGTCGGGATCCGGTGCGCCTCGGCCGTCGTCTTGACGATCAGCCGGGCGGCCCCGGTCCGCACCGCCAGCCGGGCCGCGTCCGCCAGCAGCAGCCGGGCGCCGGCGGGCGTACGGGGGAACACGCCCATGTAGGCGTAGAGGACGATGTGCCGGTCGACGTCCGGGAGCAGCTCGTCGGCCAGTTGCCGCAGGACGGTGAGCGCCTCCTCGTCCTGCCGCCGGTCGGCCTGCTGGGCGTAGCTGAGCGAGATGCTGCGCAGGCCGTGCTGCCGGAAGAACAGCGCTTCCAGCACGCTCATCGCGATCAGCAGGCTGGGCGGGCAGAGCTGGCCCATCAGGCAGCCGCCGAACGTCTCCAGGTGCGGCTCGGCGCCGAACTCCCGGATCGAGGCGAGCAGTTCGCAGCTCCGCCGCCAGGCCTCGACCGCCTCGCGCAGCGGCGTCCGGCTGTACGGCAGGCAGTACGAGACCGGGCCGCCCTCGGTGGCGTCCAGGCCGACCGCGAGCAGCGCCCGGACGACGTGTTCGGGCAGCGCCGACCCGTGCCGGACCTGCACCGGGAAGCCCTCGTCGGCGACCCCGCGCAGCACCGCCCGGGTGACGTCCACCGGGTGGCCGGCGATCGGGTAGCCGTTCAGGCCCACCCCGTCGGCCAGGGCGCGGCGGGCGGCGGCGAGGTCGCCGGTGCGGGTGTAGCTGTCCAGGGTGATGGTGCCGACGGTGACGGCGGCGGCGGCCCGGGTGGCGAGCAGTCCGTCGCGCATCAGCAGCGGGTCGGCCATGCCCATCCGCGGCTGGACCACCAGGGCGCCGGCCGCGCGGGCCCGGGCGACGAACCCGCCGAAGCCACCGGAGCCGCCGGAGCGGGGCGGGGCCGGGACGGTGTCGCGCGCCGTCCGGGCGAGGCCGCTCACAGCAGCACCCCGGCGGCGGGGACGGGGACCGGGACGGAGACGGGGGCGGGAACGGCGGCGGAGCCGGTCGGCAGCGTCCGGATGAAGGACTGGAACTCGGCGACCGAGCGGCCCTCCTCGAAGACCCCGTCGAAGCCCGCCGCGAGCAGCGACTGCTGCCGGGTCGG
Organism: Kitasatospora sp. NPDC093806; assembly: GCF_040683335.1. Taxonomy (NCBI): domain Bacteria; kingdom Bacillati; phylum Actinomycetota; class Actinomycetes; order Kitasatosporales; family Streptomycetaceae; genus Kitasatospora; species Kitasatospora sp. NPDC093806. The sequence goes on along the minus strand of NZ_JBFBDO010000017.1, from coordinate 43,298 downwards.
GTCGCCGGAGCCCGCGATGCCGAGCTTGCCGCCGATCACGGTGGGCGTGCCGCCCAGCTCGGGGCAGGCGCGCAGCGCGGCGATCACCCGCAGGCCGTCATGGTAGCCGTGGCCGTTGACGCTGCTCAGCACGATCAGGTCCGGCTCGATCCGGCGGCACTCGGCGACCAGCAGGTCGTCCGGCACACAGGCGCCCAGGTTGGTGACCCGGTGGCCGAGCTCCTCCAGCAACAGCTGCAGGTAGACCAGGTTCCAGGTGTGCGAGTCCGAGGCCATGGTCGTCACGACGATGTCCAGCCCGGCCGGTTCGGCCTCTGCGCGCTGCTGCTCCAACTCGTTCACGGCGCAAACCCTCTGTGTCGGTGGTCGGTGGGTGGTGGGGAGTCCCGGCCGGCGGTGGTGACTACCCGGCACGCCCGGCCATGAGAGAACGGTAGGGAGGATCCGGCGGCCGGACCGGCAGCTCACCCGGCAAGAGACGGGCAGTATCGGCGGAGGTCGGGGCGGGTCTCGGCAGGGCGGGGCTCAGCTGGCCGTCGCCAGGACCGGGTACGCCCCGGCGGCCCCGAAGAGGCGGCGGCAGAGGTTGAGCACGGTGAACCGGACGCCGTCGCGGGCCGGGAAGCTGCGGATCAGCCCGCTGGCCAGCAGCTCGTGCACGGCGGCCAGCGACTCCTGCGGCGGCCGTCCGCTCAGCTCGACCGCGTCCTCCCCCGACCAGTCCCCCGGCTCGGCCGCCAGCCGTTCCAGCAGGTCCCGCTGGCCGAGCGTCAGCCGGTCCAGGGCCGCGCCGAGCGCCGCGCCGACGTCACCGCGTCCGCCGAACGCGGCCGGCGGCGGCGCCAGGTGGAACGGCCCGTCCGCCAGTCGGGCCACCAGCTGGCGCGGGGACAGCACCGTCGACCAGCCCGCCGCGAGCTCCAACGCGCCCGGCAGGCCGTCCAGCTGACGGCAGAGCGCGGCCACCGCCGGCGCCTCCTCGGGTTCCAGCCGGTAGCCGGGGCGCAGCCGGCGCAGGTGCGAGAGCAGCAGCCGGACGGCGCCGACCTCGGCGAGCGCGACCGGGTCGTGGTCGAGTTCGGGGCCGGGCGTGGGCAGCGGCGCGAGCGGGATCACCTGGCCGCCGGGCAGCGCCTGCGGGACCCGGGCGGTGATCAGCACGCACAGGCCGGGGCAGCGTTGGAACAGCTCGTCCAGCAGGGTGGCCTCCAGGCCGGTCTCGGCGCCGTCCAGGACCAGCAGGGTCGGGCGGGTGCCGATCGATCTGCTGAGGTCGGCGCGGCGTTCGGGACTGAGGCCCGGCAGCCGGGCCCAGTCGATCCAGCGCACCGACCAGCCGGCCGTCAGGTGCAGCCGCTGGGCCACCTCCAGGACCAGCCGGGTCTTGCCGACCCCGCCGAGGCCGGCCACCGTGATCAGCCGGTCGCCGTGCACGGCGAGGGCCTCGGCCAGGACCTCGACCTCCAGGTCACGCCCGACGATCGCGCCGCGGGCGACCGGTGGGGCGGTGGGTTCGTCGCGCGGCTCCTCGGCGAGGGTCTGGCGGCGCGCGGCCGCCTCGAAGGCCGACCGGCTGCGGCCCTCCAGCCGCAGCGCGTCGGCCAGCAGCCGGACCGTCTCCTGGCGGGGGCGCTGGACGCGCCCGCTCTCCATGTCGCGGATCGCCCGGACGCTCAGGGTCGCGTGATCGGCCAGCACCTGCTGGGTCAGGCCGATCCGCTCGCGCCGGATCCTGAGCAGCTCTCCGAAGCCCGTCGTCGACTGCAGCGACTGACCGCCGTCCATGCTTCGTCCGCCTTCCGTGGGTTGGCCAACTACCGGGGACCGGGGGTTCGGGCGGCCGTCCCGGCGCACCGAGGGCGGCGCCGACCGGTGGTGACCGTTCGAACCGTGTTCCCCCTGCCGCCGATGGTCCACGGCCCGGTTCTACGGCCGATCAACGGCCGATCACCACACGTTCACGCGGCCTCCGCATCGTCCACGAACCCTCCGGGGAGGGGGCGAGGGAGGCAGCTGGGGGCCGACGGGGAGGCGGGCGCGGGCTGGGCGGGGGGAGCTTGGGGCGGCCGATGGCCGGCGGGGAGGGGGCCGGCAGCCGCGGGCGGGGCGGAGGCAGGTGGGGCCCGACGAGGCTGGCGGGGAGGCGGGCGCGGGTCGGCCAGGCCCGCACGAAACCGGCCCGGCCGTACCGCATCGGGGGACGGTACGACCGGGCCGGTGGCTCGGGCGGGGCGGGCGGAGGGGTGTCAGGCGCGCTGCATCCCCGGGTTGTACGCCTCGGTGACGAAGGACGCCGCCGTGCTGACCGTGCCACCCGGCTTGGTGATGTGCGAGATCACCCGGTAGTCGGCCCGCGCGTGCTCCTCGTCGAGCGTGATCGCGGTGTAGCCGCGCCGCCCGTCGTAGAACTTCAGGTGCGGGTTGGCCGCCGTCAGGGTGGCCCAGTTGCCGGGCTTCTCCGCCCCGTCCCCGTCGCTGGCGATCGAGGTGCCGACGATCTCGACGCCGACCGTCCGCGAGTCCGGGTCGTCGAAGTTCCGCTTGACGTCCATCGCGTAGGCGACGTGCACGTCCCCGGTGAGGATGACGAGGTTCTCCACCCCGATGTCCTCGGCCCCGGCCAGCAGCCGCTCCCGGGCCGCCGGGTAGCCGTCCCAGGCGTCCATGGAGAGCCGGGACTTCGCCTCGGTGGTGTTCTTCCGCCGGGAGAACACCACCTGCTGCGGCACCACGTTCCAGACCGCCTTGGACTTGCGGAAGCCGTCCAGCAGCCAGCGCTCCTGGGTGGCGCCCATCAGCGTGCGGTTGGGGTCCTCGGACTCCGGGGTGGGGAACTGCCAGCCGTCGCCGTTGGCCTGGTCGGAGCGGTACTGGCGGGTGTCGAGGATGTCGAACTGGGCCAGCTTGCCGTAGTGGTGGCGGCGGTAGAGCTTGAGGTCGGTGGCGTCCGGCTTGGGCATCCGCAGCGGCATGTTCTCCCAGTACGCGCGGGTGGCGGCGGCGCGGCGGGCGACGAACGCCTCCGGCGACTGGCCCTTCTCCGGGATGCCCGCGGCGTAGTTGTTCTCCACCTCGTGGTCGTCCCAGGTGACGTACCAGGCGAAGGCGGCGTGCGCGGCCTGGAGGTCGGGGTCGGCCTTGTAGAGGGCGTACCGCAGGCGGTAGTCCTCCAGGGTGGTGGTCTCGTGGTTGAACAAGGACGGCAGGGTGCGGTCGGTGTACTTGCGGTCGCCGCCGGCCGCGTCGATGCCGTACTCGTAGATGTAGTCGCCGACGTGGAAGACGGCGTCCAGGTCCTCGTTCGCGAGGTGCTTGTAGGCGGTGAAGTAGCCGTCCTCGTAGGCCTGGCAGGAGACCAGGCCGAACCGGACCCGCTCGATGTTCCGGCCGCGGGCCGGGGAGGTGCGGGTCCGGCCGACCGGGCTGATCCAGCCGCCGACCTTGAAGCGGTACCAGTGGACGCGGTCCGCGTCGAGGCCGTCCACGTCGACGTGCACGGTGTAGTTGAACTCGGCGTGCGCCTTGGCGGTGCCGCGCCGGACGACCTTGCGGAACCGCTCGTCCCGGGCGACCTCCCAGTCCACCTTGACCAGGCCGGTCGGCGGCAGACCGTGGCCGGGCTCCAGCGGGCGGGGGGCGAGGCGGGTCCAGATCACCACGGCGTCGCTGAGCGCGTCCCCGGAGGCGACGCCGAGCGTGAACGGGTTCTCGGTCAGCGTGCGGGGGGCAAGTTCGGTGTCGGCGGCGTGGGCGCTCGGCAGGTTGGTGGTGAACGCGAGCGCCGCGGCCGCCGAGGTGACGGTCAGGAACCGGCGGCGGCCGAGGCCGAGCCGGGTCGCGGCCTCCCGGAACTGCTGGTCGTGCGGGGCCTGGTCGTCTGTGCGGGCCATGAGTCTGGACTGCCTTCCGTACGCTGGGACCGGGTGTGTACGGAGGGATTGGACTGGACCGCACCGTCCATCGGGCGTCCGAACGTCGGCATACAAGTGATCATCGGGTGATAACGCCACCCGAATCGGACAATCAGCCGATATTCCTCAGCCCGGTTCCCCCGGCGGCGGCCGTCACTCCACCACCGGGAGGTCGAGGTAGGAGCCGCGGAGGCCGCCGTGGGTGATCAGGTAGGCGGCAGTGCCGGTGGCGGGGCGGGGTTCGAAGGAGTCCGGGTTGGCGGTGGCGAGGGTGAGGCGGATCCGGTCGCCGGGGCGGAGCAGCGCGGAGGTGGGCAGCAGGTCGATGGTGACGCGCTGCGGGGTGTCCGACGGGAAGGGGGTGGCCGCGGCGGCGGTGTAGGAGCGGGGCGTGCGCAGGCGGCGCCAGTCGGGGGTGGTGGGGGTGGTGGCCCGGTCGGCGAGGGCGAGCTGGCCCTCGGTCAGGTAGGTGACGCGGCCGTCGGGGGCGACGTGCTCCAGGTAGGCGTGGATGGCGCCGTCCGCGCTGCCCGGGAGGCCGCTGCCGGGGAGACCGGTTCCGGGCAGGCCGGTGACGTCGAGGGTGACCCGGCCGAGGCCGGTGACGCGGGTGTCGCGGGTGACCGGTTCGCCGGTGTACGCGAGCAGGGCGCGGTCGGCGGCGGCCCGGTCGGGGTAACTGACCGGGTCCCCGCTCAGGTTGGTGTTCCAGCGGTCCAGCGGGCCGGTGCCGGCAGCCGGGTCGGCGGTCGGGTCGAGCCGGTCGGCGGCGGCCACGGCGGACGGCCGGGCGCCGAGGGTGTGGTCGGGCCCGAGGTGGAGCCGCCGGGTGCGGGTGCCGGGCACGGGCCATTGGGTGGTGGTGCGCCAGGTGCCCTCGTTGAAGGTGTAGTAGTGCAGCCGGCGGGTGCCGTCCGGGTGGCCGGGGTGCTTGACGTAGCGGTCGAAGAACGCGAAGGCGCGCTCGGCGAGTTGCCGGCGCTCCTCGGCGTCGAGCGGCCGGCTGGGGAGGAACGGGTCGGCGAGGTGGTGGCGGCCGTGGCTCCACGGGCCGATCCAGTCGTCCTGGGTGTTGGTGAGGCCGGTGAACTGGGAGAGCACGCCGTTCGCCGTCCCGGCGTCCAGCCAGCCGGTCTCGGTGAGGACGGGGACGCCGCCCGCCGAGATCGCGGCGGCCTGCTCGCCGACGGCGCCGGACGCCCAGCTCCGCGGGCCGTCGGCGAAGTCGCGGTGGACGCCGTCCCGGCCCTGGTCGACCAGGTTGGCGTTGCCGGCGTGCTCGGCGCGCGCGGCGGCGAGCAGGGCCGCGCCGTCGGGGCCGTCGACGGGCTTCGGCTCGGCGTCGGTGAGGCCGGTCTCGGCGCAGAGCCGGCGGGTCTCCTCGCTGCTGGCGCAGGTGGTCCCGGCGGCCCGGTCGAGGATGCGCAGCAGCAACGCGTAGGGGGCGAGCCGGGGTTCGATCAGGATGCCGCCGGGGCGGACCAGGTCCTCGTAGGGGTCGAAGTCGTAGGAGATCGGCAGCGCGGCGGTGATGTGGTGGTTGCGCAGCCCGAGGGCGAGCATCGCGGTGTCGCCGCCGTAGGAGACGCCGGTGGTGCCGACCCGGCCGTTGGACCAGGGGCGGGCGGCGATCCAGTCGCTCAGGGTGCCGCTGTCGGCGATCAGGTCGGCGGCCAGTTCGCCGCGCAGGGTGCCGAAGGAGGCGCCGGTGCCGCGCAGGTCGGCGAGGACGTAGGCGTAGCCGCGCTCGTTCCAGGCGGTCGCGCTGCCGTACCTGGGGTCGTTCTCGGGGCCGCCGGGGTGGGCGCGGGAGCGCCAGTAGCGTTCGGTCTGCAGGACGGTGGGCAGCTTGGCGCCGGCCCGGGTGCCCGGCGGGAGCCAGACGTCGACGGCGAGCCGGACGCCGTCGGGCATCGGCACGTACAGCGACTGGAGGCGGGGCAGGACGGGGCCCCGGCCCGGGCCGGCGGCGTCGGCGGCACCGGCGGCCGGGGCGAGGACGAGGCCGAGGACGGTGCCCAGGGCGGCGAGGACGGCGAGCAGGACGACCATCGGGCGGCGGGCTCTGTGGGTTCTGTGGGTTAGCCCGGCCCGGTGGGCGCGATGGGTCCGATGGGCGTGGCGGTGTGCGGGGTGCGGATGGGAAGACATCCGGGGACCTCCGGGCGGATCGCAGGCTGGGCAGCCATCGCCATGGCTGCCCAGCCCCACGGGAGTTCACGCCCCTCGGCGTGCGCCGCTTTGTTCACGCCCCACGGCGCGCTGTGCGGCGGGTGCGGGCACGGGCGCGCGCCACCGCGACCAGCGCGCCGCCCGCGAGCACCAGCCCCAGCGCCGTCACCGCCCCGGCGGCCGGCGGCATCCGCCCGCCGGTCTCCGGCAGCGGCGGCCCGGACGGGAGCCGCTCGTCGTCGACGGTGAGCAGCACGGCGTGCTCCGCCCCCTCCCGCCCGTCCAGGGTGACCTCGTGCACCGCCCGGGCCGGGATCCGGTACCCGGCGGGTGCGGCGGACTCCTGGACGTAGTACCGGCCGGCCAGCAGCGAGCCGAAGACGCACTCGCCGTCCGCGCCGGTGGTGCAGGGGTCGCCGACCCCGGTGTCGGTGTCGGACTGCAGGCCGTCGACGCCGTTGCTCTCCCGCCAGAGCCGGAAGACCGCACCGGCCAGCGCGGCCCGGCTCCGGGCGTCCCGCTTGCGGACCCGCACGGCGCCGGTCACCGGGTGGTCGACGACGCTGACACCCACCCCGGCCCGGTAGTTGTCCAGGCCCAGCCGCAGCGGACCGGCCACCGGCTGCGTGGGCAGCAGGTACCCGGCCGGGGCCGCGGTCTCCTGCCAGTAGTAGCTGCCGAACGGCACGGTCCGCGCGCAGACGCCGTCGGCGGCGGTGGTGCAGAGGGCGCCATGGATGCTGTCGGTGTCGGTCTGCAGGCCGGGCGTGCCGTTGTCGTCGTGCCAGAGCTGGAAGACCGCGCCGGCCAGCGGGCGTCCGTCGGGGTCGGTCTTGGTGACGGACACCCGTCCGGTGCCGAGCCGGTTGACGGCGGTGACGGTGACGCCGGTCGGCTGGTTCGTCCGGTCCAGGGTGAGCGCGAGGACGGGCGGATCCGGCGGCAGGTAGCCCTCGGGCGCCTTGGTCTCCTCCCAGTAGTAACTGCCGAGCGGGACGGTCCGGTCGCAGACGCCGTACTTGACGGTGGTGCAGACGTCGCTCGCCGGGGTGTCCGAGTCCTGCTGCAGTCCGGGGACGCCGTTCGTCTCGCGCCACAGCCGGAAGTCGGTGCCGGCCAGCGGGAGGCCGCTCTCGTTGTTCGCGATGACGGTGACCCGGCCGGTCAGCGGCCGGTGGACCGCGCGGACGGTGACGCCGGTCTGCTCGTTCGTCTGGTCCAGGGTGAGCGGCCCGAGGACGGCCGGGTCGGCGGGGAGGTAACCGTCGGGGGCCGCGGTCTCCTGCCAGTAGTAGCTGCCGAACGGCACGGTCCGCGCGCAGACGCCGTCGGCGGCGGTCGTGCAGAGGTCGCCGATCCCGGTGTCGGTCTCGGGCTGCAGGCCGGGGGTGCCGTTGCTCTCCCGCCAGAGCCGGAGGACGGCACCGGCCAGCGGGCGACCGTCCGGATCGGTCGCGGTGACCGAGACGGCGCCCTCGGTCTGCCGGCGGCCGGGGTCGCGGGTGCCGGTCCCGCCGGTCCCGTCCGCCCGGCCGACCGCTCCCACGGCGGTCGCCACCCCGTCGCCGCCGGGCTCCGCGCTCGCGGTTCCGGCCGACGCCACCAGCGTGCCGCCGCAGACCGCGAGCGCCGCGACGACGGCGACCAGCCGGCCCCGTCGTCCGGGCTCGCGGGCCTCGCTCCGGTGTCTCTCCGCCACGTCCTCACCTGCGCCTTTCCGTGCCGAGACTGCCCCGGGCCAACGTGGCGGACCGATCCGGCCGCGCCCGGGACGGCACGTCAGTTCCGGCGCCGTTTTCACCCCATCGGCAGATCCGGCGCGGCCCTCCGCGCCGCCGGGGCTCGGCCGGAACGCCATTCCACGGGCCCGCTCGCACCATTTCGACAAACGGCGGACGGAACTCCGATTCGTCAAACCGACTTAATGCCGCCGCAACAGCATTCGCTTTCTCGGCGACCGGCCGGATGCTAGCCTCGCCTCAATCTCGCGCCGCCTGAGCCAGCCCTTCCCCGGGGGATCCTGCCAGCGGAAATCCCGGACCGCTCCGTTCCCGTCTTCCCGTTCCCGCCGCGCCGTTTCGGTCATCGAAAAGAACCCCGGAAACGCCTGAACGGGCATCACCCGGAAATTCCCGGACGCCCGCGGGATTCACCCCGACGCCGGCACGTCGCTCCCGAACCCACCCTCCCCGCCTACCAGAACAGCCGAGGTGTCACCCCATGAAGGCGATCCGCGTGCACGCCCACGGCGGCCCCGAGCAGCTGCGCGTCGACGACGGCGTGCCGGTGACCGAGCCCGCCGCGGGCGAGATCCGCATCCGCACCGAGGTCATCGGCGTCAACTACGTCGACGTCCACCACCGGCAGGGCGTATTCCCCGTCCCGCTGCCGTTCGTCCCGGGCATGGACGCCGTCGGCACGGTGGACGCGGTCGGCCCCGGGGTCACCCAGCCGGCCGTCGGCGACCGCGTCGTCTACGGCGAAGTGCCGGGCGCCTACGCCGAGTTCGTCACCGTACCGGCCCGGCTGGCGGCCGTCGTGCCGGACCGGCTCGACTCCGGCGTGGCCGCCGCCGCGATGCTCCAGGGCCTCACCGCCCACTACCTGGCGCACGACTCGCACCGGATCATCAAGGACCAGGTGGTCGTGGTGCACGCCGCGGCGGGCGGGGTCGGACAGTTCCTGGTGCAGTTCGCCAAGCGGGCCGGCGCGCACGTCATCGGCACCGTGTCCACCGACGAGAAGGCCGAGCTGATCGCCGACCTCGGCGCCGACACCGTCGTCCGCTACGACCGGGAGGACTTCCGCGAGGCGGTCCGCCTGGTCACCGACGGCGCGGGCGCCGACGCCGTCTACGACTCGGTCGGCAAGCCCACCTTCCTCGACGGCCTCGACTCGCTGCGCCCGCGCGGCACCCTCGTCGTCTACGGCCGGGCCGGCGGCGCGCCCGACCCGATCGACCCGTTCCTGCTGGTCCGGAAGGGTTCGCTGCGCCTCACCTGGCCCAGCCTCGCCGACCACGTGCGCACCCGCGAGGAGTTCACCGCCCGCGCCGACGACATCTTCGCCGGGCTCCTCGACGGCACCCTGCGGGCCAGGATCGACCGCGAGTACGACTTCGCCGACGCCCCCGCCGCGCACACCCACCTGGAGAGCCGGGCCGGCCTCGGCAAGATCCTGCTGCGCCACCCGTAGGACTTCGCGGGATCCCCGGCGCCCCGATTGTCGGACGGTCCGTCAGTTCCCATCGGAGCGACGGCGAGTGGGAGCGGGAACGCTCCAGCCGCCGCTCACCTCCTTCACCGGCTTGTGCGGGAACCGGCGTTCGGCGTACTCCTTGGCGTGGGAGCCGGGCAGTACGTAGAGGGTCTCGCGCTTCTCCTGGAGCGGGCGCAGCACGGTGTCCATGAACTGCCGCCGGTCGTCGAGGTAGGGGCCGAGCACGTCCTCGCCGGCCGGGCAGACGGCCAGGCAGTAGGCGGCCTTGTAGCTCGGCTTGAAGGCGAGGCTCTGCCACATCGAGGCGTTCTCGCTGTCCGTCACCCGGCCGCGGAACTCGGCGGCGTCCTCGCTGTCGGCCACGGTCTGCACCCAGTCGGTGAAACCGGCCATGAACTCGCGGTAGTTGTGGGTCGCGCAGGCCAGGAAGTCGAAGTCGCCGTCCTTGGAGATCGCCCCGACCGGGCAGGCGGCGACGCACAACTTGCAGTCCACGCAGGGGTTGTAGTCGAGCGGCTCGCCGTACGCGCTCACCTCGGCGCCGAGCACGACGGTGGCCAGCAGGACGAAACTGCCGAAGCGCGGGTGGATGACGTTGCGGTGCAGCCCCATCACGCCGAGTCCGGCCGCGACCGCGACGGTCTTGTGGGCGACCACCCAGATCCGGCCGGGGAAGTTCTCCATCTCCATCGGGAAGGTCGCGGAGGGGTTGACCGCCCGGTAGCCGGCGCCCTCCAACTCCCGGACCACCGTGCGGGCCGCGTCGTTGACGAGTTCCCCCGCGCGGTGGAACTCGTGGTTGGCGACACTGCGCGCCGCCGAGCGGACGTCGTCGCGGTTCATCCGGACGACGAGCGAGACCAGGGTCCGCGCGCCGGGCAGCGCGGCCAGCACGTGTTCGCGCTCGCCCGCCAGGTCGGGGTGGTCCAGACTCACCGCCGCCGCGTCGTCCGCCCCGGCGCGCAGGCACAGCTCGCGCAACCAGTCGGCGTCGACGACCTCGGGCGGGACGGCGGGGCGACCCTCGGCCCGGGCGGCCAGCACCGCCCGCACCGAGGGGTGTTCGGCGAGCCTGCGCGGCAGCTTGGTTCCCATGAAACGGCCCCCTGAACTTTATGGTTCGATTTCCAAACCCTCGTGCGCCAGTCTACGCAGAGATGGTTTGAAAACAAGACTCACTCGTCGTGGCGGACCGTCGGGGCCGGACGCCCCACCCGTCCGTCCAGCCCCCGCCGCACCGGGCGGCACCGGTCCGCCCCGAGCGCGGGCGAACGATCCGGCCCGTCGAGCGCATGTTTCCGGCCATCTCCCGCGACCGGCCGACCGCCGTTCCCGGCCACCCCGGAGCGCCGGACGGCGGCCGCGCCGGATGGCCCCTCGCGCACCCCTCACACCCGGACCGACCACCGTCCGGAATCCGTCGTTCGCCGACCGCCCATCGGCCGCCAGCTTCGCATCCGCTCCTCCGACCATCCTTTGAAATGACCACGGAACGGATCTATCCACTTACCCGCAGTGACAACATCGTCGCGCCGGCGAACCCCCGGGGCACCCGGCCCCACGCCTCCGGCATATTCGGCCAATGTCCACGACACCCCCTGGCGCCCGCCCCCCGGACCGCCGCATTCTCTTCACCGAGCCGCACAACCTCCGGCCGCCCGCCACCACGGCCGACCGGAACACTTTCTGACGAAGCGTCATGTCACCCGTCCCGCGTGCACCGTCCCCCTGCCGCCCGACGGTCTTCCACCTGCTCGATCGCACCTCGGTTCCGATGCCACGGTTCCGATGCTTCGGTTCCGCACCTCGGTTCCGACCCCTCGGTTTCGCACCTCGGTTTCGCACCGCCGACGCGGCGTCCCGACGTCCGGACGTTCCGGCGCTCACCCGCCGTCCGTCCGACGCCGTCGCCATCGCGTCCGACGCCGGCCGGCGCGCACCACGTCACCCGCTCCACCCCGCAGGTCACGCGCCGCACGTCCGGCGCCGCCGCAGACCGCCCATCCGTGCCCGGAGGCTTCCGTTGGACACACGGTACGAGTCGCACTCCTTCGCCGATCCGCTCTTCTACGACACCCCCGTGCGCTGGGCCGCCCCGGAGGAGTTCGCGGCCACCCACGAGCCGGTGCCGGACGGCTGGGTGCGCGCCGACCGGGGCATCTGGTCCGGGCTGCACCCGAGCGGGGTGCCGCTGCCCGAGCAGGGCTGGAAGGTGCACGTCTCGGCCCGTCTGGACAACGCGGAGCGGGTGCTCGCCGCGGTCCGCGAGCACTGCCTGGCCGACCGGCTGCCGTTCAAGTTCCTGCGCGGACTGCCCGTCCTGCAGCTGCAGAACGCCAAGTACGCGCCGCGCGGCGCCAGCGGGAAGTTCTGCACGCTCTACCCGCTCGACGACGCGCAGTTGGAGCGATGTCTCGACGTCCTCGGGGAACGGCTGGCGGGCGAGCCGGGACCGTACGTGCTCAGCGACCTGCGCTGGCAGGACGGACCGCTCTACCTGCGGTACGGGGCGTTCGTCGAACGCTGGCTGGTGGCCGACGACGGCACCCGGCAGACCGCCTTCACCGACCCCGAGGGCAACCTGGTGCCGGACGTCCGGGCCCCGGTGTTCGAGGTCCCGGCCTGGGCGCCGGTGCCGGACGTGCTCCGGCCCGCGCTCGAACAGCGCCGCGCCGCCCGCGGTGGCGGGGGCGGCGCCGGGGGCGGCCTGCCCTACCGGGTGGAGAAGGCGCTGCACTTCTCCAACGCCGGCGGGATCTACCTGGCGGCCGACCCGGAGAGCGGACGCCGGCTGGTCCTCAAGGAGGCCCGCCCGCACGCCGGCCTCGACCAGCGCGGCACCGACGCCGTCACCCGGCTCCGGCACGAGCGGGCGATGCTGGAACTGCTCGCCGAGGTGCCCGAAGTGCCGGAGCTCGTCGGCACGTTCACCGCCTGGGAGCACGAGTTCCTGGTGCAGGAGTACATCGAGGGCGAGACCCTCAACGCCTGGCTCGCCCGCGAGTACCCGCTCGTCCACCCCGACGCCGGTGAGCGGGAGGTCGCCGAGTACACCCGGAAGGCGCTGGACCTGCTGGAACGGATCGAACGCGGCCTGGCCCGGATCCACGCCCGCGGCGTCGTCTTCGGCGACCTCCACCCGCACAACCTGATGGTCCACACGGACGGCTCGGTCGCCTTCCTGGACTTCGAACTCGCCAGTCCGACGAACGAGTTCGTCCGGCCCGCGCTCGGCGCGGCCGGCTTCGCGGCCCCCGGCCTGAACGGCCCCGACATCGACCTGCACGCGCTCGCCGCGCTCCGGCTCTGGTTCTTCCTGCCGCTGCAGCAGCTCCTGGTGCTGGACGCGGGCAAGGCCGAGGAACTCGCCGAGGCCGTCGCCCACCGGTTCCCGGTGCCCCCCGGCCACACCGCGGCCATCCGTCAGGGGCTCGGCCTCGCCCCCGCGGTGTCCGCACCCGGCGCCGACCCCGGTGCCGACCGGGCCGCCGCACCGCGTCGGACCGCCGCCACGCCCGCCCGGCGCGCCCGGCTCAAGGCGCTGCTGACCTCGGACGAACCCGACTGGCCCGCGCTGCGCGACTCGCTGGCCGCCGGCATCCTGGCGAGCGCCACGCCCGAGCGCACCGACCGGCTGTTCCCCGGCGACGTCGCCCAGTTCGACGTGGACGCGCTCTCGCTCTCGTACGGCGCGGCCGGCGTCCTGTACGCCCTGCACGCCACCGGCGCCGACGTCGACCCGGCGCACGTCGACTGGCTCCTCGCGGCCGAACGGCGCCGGGGCCCGCGCCCCGGGCTCTACACCGGGAGCCACGGCGTCGCCCTGGCCCTCGACCTGGTCGGGCGGCGGACGGAGGGGCGCGAGCTCCTCGACGCGCTGCTCACCGGGGCGGACGGCGGGACGTTCGGCGGGCACGGCGCCGGCCCCTTCGGTGCTCCGTTCGCCGGCCAGGGCACCGATCTGGCCTCCGGCCTGCCGGGCACCGTCCTCACCCTGCTGCACTTCGCGCGAGCCGGCGCCGAACCCGGGCTGCTGGCGACCGCCCGGGAGGCCGCCGAGGCGCTTGCCGCCCTGGTCGACAAGAACCCGCCCGCCCCCGGCGACCCGATCGGCCTGCTGCGCGGCGCGAGCGGAGCGGCCCTCGCCTTCCTCCGGCTGCACGAACGCACCGGCGACCCGGCCCTGTTGGACCGCGCGGAACAGCTCCTCGACCGGGACCTCGCCCGCTGCGTCACCACCGCCGACGGCACCCTGCAGGTCCCCGACGGACTCCGCGTCCTCCCCTACCTGGAACAGGGCGGCACCGGCATCGGCCTCGTCCTCGACCAACTCCTGCGCCACCGACCGGATTCGGCCCTGGCCACCGCCCAGCCGGCCATCCTGCGCTCGGCGGCCACCGAGTTCGTCATCCAGCCCAACCTGTTCAACGGGCGCGCCGGGCTGATGGCCTACCTCGACCGGCTGCGCCGCGGCGACCACACCGGCCCGATCGAACGGACCGCGATCGACGAGCTGATCGACCGTCACCGTCGACTGCTGGTCTGGCATCTGGTCCCGCTGGACGGCGAGATCGCCTTCCCCGGTGAGCAGTTGCTGCGCCTGTCGACGGACCTGGCCACCGGTTCGGCCGGCGTCCTGCTCGCACTGGGCACCGCCCTGGCCGACGCGCCGGGCCTGCCGTTCACCGCGCCCGACCCCGCCGAGGGCCGGCCCGCGCCGCAGGGCTGAGGCCGCGGCCCCACCGGCCCGCCTCGGCACACCCCCCGGGCACCCACCCGTGCCCCCACCGACGCCCGGCACCCCGCCGGGAGCACCACCGATCGCACGAACGAGAGGAGAACTGCCATGGAGATCCTGGAGCTGCAGGCCCTGGAGGCGCCGGCCGAGGAGGTCCGCCCGACCGACCCGAGCAGCCTGTCCGTCGTCAACTGCGGGAACAGCACCGTCAGCACCATCCTGTGCCTCTGATCCCGCCGCGGCACGCAACCACCAACGGCGAGGTCTGAGCACCGCCGAGACCGTGTGAGCACGGCTCGGAACGGCTGACACAGCCGGGCGGCCCGGGGACGCGATCCGCTCCCGGGCCGCCGCCACGCCGCCACGCCGTGGCACCGCCCAACCCGCCACGCCGCAGCCCGACCTACCGGGCCCGACCAGCGAGGGAGCCCATCGGATGGACCACGGCAGCGGCGAGGCCGCCGGCCCCGGAAGCGCCACCGCCACGGCCGGCGACCCCGCGCGCGTCCTGCTCCTCGGCCTGCTGCGCCGGGGCACCGGACGCTCCGCCGTCCTCCTGCTCACCGTCCTCACCGGCACCGCCTGCGCGCTGCTACTGCCCGCCGCCCTCGCCCGCGCCGTCGACGCCGCCCTCACCGGCGGCTCCACCTCCCACCTGGTCCCGTTCCTGCTCCTGCTGCTGGTCGGCACGGCCGCCGACGCGCTCGCCCAGTTCGCCGACCCCTGGGCCACCACCCACGCCACCGCCGACCTCAGCCGCCGCCTGATCACCCGGATCATCGGCCTCGGCACCCGGGCAACCGCCCGGTTCCAGCCCGGCGACCTGGTCACCAGGCTGGTCGCCGGCACCGCCGAAGCCGCGCTCGCCCCGGCCGCCGTCATCCACACCGGCGCCGAACTGCTCTGCTCCACCGGGGCGTTGATCGCGCTCGCGCTGATCGACCCGTGGTCCGCCGCCGCCCTGCTGCTGGGCGCCCCGCTCGGCGCCGCCGCCGTCCGCCGGTTCCTCCGGCAGGTCGCGCACGGCGCCACCGCCTACCTCACCGCCCAGGCCGCGCTCGCCGAACGCCTGGTGGAGGCCCTCGGCGGCCTGCGCACCATCCGGGCCGGCGGACTCCGCGACGCCGAGGCCGCCCGCGTCCTCACCCCGCTGCCCGAACTCAACCGGGCCGGGCGGGCGATCTGGCAGAGCCAGCGCCAGGTGCAGTGGCGCACCTCGCTGCTCGCCCCCGCCCTCCAGGTCGCCGTGCTCGCCGTGGCCGGCCAGGGCGCGGCGGCCGGCCGGATCACGCCGGGCGAGGTGCTCGCCGTCCTCGCGTACAGCACCACCGCGCTCGGCCTGCTCAGCGCGGCCCAGAGCCTGCTCGCCCTCGCCCGCGCCCGAGCCGGGGCGGCCCGCACCGCCGAGGTCCTCGCCGTCCCCGCACCCGCCCCCGGCACCCGGCCGCTGCCGCCAGGCCCGGGCGAGCTGCTGCTCGACGCGGTCACCGTCCGCCGGGGCGGGCGCACCGTCCTCGACCGGCTCACCCTGCGGGTCCCGGCCGGGGCCACGGTCGCGCTGGTCGGCCGCTCCGGCTCGGGGAAGTCGACGGTCGCGGCCCTCGCCGGCGGACTCACCGAGCCCGACGAGGGCCGCGTCACCCTCGACGGCATCCCCCTCCCCGAGGCCCGCCCCGCCGACCTCCGCCGCGCCGTCGGCTACGCCTTCGCCCGGCCGGTGCTGCTCGGCACCACGATCGCGGACGCCGTCGCCTACACCGACCCCGTCGACCGGGGCCCCGGCGGCCCGGGCCGGCAGGCATCCGCCGAGACCTTCGTCGACCGCCTCCCCACCGACCCACACAGTCCACACCTCGGCCGACCAGGCGCAGCCGGACCGGATGTCAGCGGGTCGAGCGCCAGCGGGCCAGACCCCGACGCCCCCGTCCCCGGCTCGATCCGGCGGGCCCTCCAGCAGCCGCCCGCCGAGGCCCTCATCGACCGCACGCCCCTCGGCCCGGCCGGCCCACGCCTCGACCGACGCCGCGCCAGGCCAGGCACCGACGACCAGGACTCCAACGGACCAAGCACTGGCAAGCGCAGCACCAACGAACCGCACGTCAACGCCCCGGCCCCCGACGCCACCGTCCCCGCCCCTGTCCCCGACCCGGTCCGGTGGGCCCTCCGGCAGGCGTCCGCCGAGGCCTTCGTCGACCGCCTCCCCGCCGGCCCGCACACGCCCCTCGCCGACGCGCCGCTGTCCGGCGGCGAGCGCCAGCGCCTCGGCCTGGCCCGGGCCATCGCCCACGGCGGCCGCCTCACCGTCCTCGACGACGCCACCTCCAGCCTGGACACCGCCACCGAGGCCGAGGTCACCCGCGCCCTGGCCGACGCCCTGCGCGGCCGCACCCGCCTGCTGGTCGCCCACCGCGCCACCGCCGCCGCCGGCGCCGATCTGGTCGCCTGGCTCGACGCGGGCCGCGTCCGCGCCCTCGCCCCGCACCGCGAGCTGTGGTCGGACCCGGCCTACCGCGCCCTGTTCGCCCCTCCCCCGCCTCAGCCCGCGCCCACCGTCGAGGCTCCGGCTCCCGCCGCGGCGCACCCCGTGGACGCCCCGTGAGCCGCGCCGGGTGGCGGCTCCTGCGCGAACTGCTGCGGCCGCGCCGCGCCGCCCTCCTCGGCATGGCGCTCTGGACGCTGCCCGAGGCCCTGCCCGCCGCGCTCTCCGGACGGCTGATCGCCCAGGCCCTCGACGGCGGCTTCCTCGCCGGGCGCCCGCTGGTCGGCCTCGGCTGGCTGCTGGTCTTCGGGGCCGTCGCCGCGATCGGGGCGTTCGGCTCGCGCCAGGTCTACCCGCACCTCGCCGAGGTGATCGAACCGCTCCGCGACGACCTCACCCGGCGGGTGGTGCTGGCCGCGCTGGACGAACCGGCCGGCCGGGCGGGCGGGCCGGACACGGCGGCGGTCGCCCGGCTGGTCCGGCAGATCGAGACGGTCCGCGAGTGCCTGGCCGGTCAGCTGCTGATCGTCCGCCACTTCGTCGTCACCCTCCTGTTCGTCCTGCTCGGCGCCGCCTCCCTCGACCCCCTCCTGCTGCCCCTGATCGCTCTGCCGCTCGCCCTCGCGCTGACCGTCTTCGCCCTCCTCCTGCCCCGGATGGCCGCTCGCCAGCGGGAGGTGCTGCGCGCCGAGGAGGAGCTGGCCCGGCTGGCCGCCGACACCTTCGGCGCGCTGCGCGACGTGGTCGCCTGCGGCGCGGTGCGGCGGGCGGACGGCGACCTGTCCGCCGCCGTCGACGCGCAGAGCGCCGCCCGCAACCGGGTCGCCGCGCTGGCCGCACTGCGCCGCACCACCGTCGCGGCCGGGGTGCACCTGCCGGCGGTGCTGATCCTGCTCGGCGCGCCGGGGCTGGTGCGCGAGCACGGACTGTCACCGGGTGCGGTGGTCGGCGCGCTCGGTTATCTGACGATCAGCCTGGAGCCCGCGCTGCGCACGCTCGTCCAGGGCCTCAGCGGTTCCGGCCTCCGCCTCGCCGTCGCCGCCGACCGCCTCGCCCGCCGGACCGTACCGCCCCCCTCCACCCCTCCCCTGCCCTCACCGTCGTCCCCCGCCCCCGCCTCCCCGCCCCTCACCCTCAGCGACCTCACCTTCCGCTACCACCCCGACGCCGCTCCCGTCCTCGACGGGCTGTCACTGCTGGTCCGGCCCGGCGAACACCTCGCCGTCGTCGGCCCCAGCGGCGTCGGCAAGTCCACTCTCGCCGACCTCCTCGCCGGCCTCGCCACCCCGGAACGCGGCACCGTCCACCTGCCCGGCACCACACCCCGCCACCGGGTGCTGATCCCGCAGGAGGCCTACGTCTTCACCGGCACCCTGCGCGCCAACCTCGCCCTGCTCGCACCGCCCGGCACGCCGGACGCCCAACTCCTGGACGCCGCCCGCCGGTTCGGCCTGGACGACCTGCTCGACCTCACCGGCGGCCTCGACCGCACCCTCCACCCGGCCGAACTCTCCGCCGGTGAGAGCCAGTTGATCGCCCTCACCCGGGCTTACCTGGCCCCGGCCCCGCTCGCCATCCTCGACGAGGCGACCAGCGAACTCGACCCCGCCGCCGAGGCCCGCGCCGAACTCGCCTTCCGCCGACGACCCGGCACCACCCTCCTCGTCGTCGCCCACCGCATCAGCTCCGCCGAACGCGCCGACCGCGTCCTCCTCCTCACCCCGGACGGCCCCCACCTCGGCACCCACCCCACCCTCCTCACCAGCTCCCCCACCTACCGCGCCCTCCACACCCACTGGACCGCCCACCCCCCCCCCCACAATGACCCCATGCCACCGAAGCGCCGCCCCCACCCCCCGACCCTCGCCGAACTGACCGCCGACCTCCCACCACCCGGCACCCACCACGGCCCCGGCATCCCCTCCCCCGCCGGCCGCCCGGAGTTCGTCGACGACCGGGGCCGGCGCTGGCGCAAGGTCCGCGGCCCCCTCGACCCCCGCCTCACCAAGCGCCTGCTGACCGGCGCCGACGAGGTGATCATCGGCAGGTCCGCCGGCTTCGACCTCCACCACCTCACCCCCACGGACCGCCCCACCACCTGGCCCGCCATCAAGCGACTCCTCAACAGCACCACCGAACGCCCGAGTTACCACCCCTACGAGTTCACCTCCGCCGACGGCCGGACCCTCCTCTACATCGAGGAGAGCTGCTAAGGGTCGCCTTCGAACTGATCAAGTGCCGGGAAGGCGTGTCGGCCGTGGCCCAGGGCTACAGCTCCCACCGGATCCGCGCCTACCTACGGCGCGGCATCCCGCACACTCCCCCGAACTCGGGCGCCTCACCTGAAGACGTCCTCCAGCGTCCGGCGGCCTGCCGCACCGGGAGGGAAGCCGCCTCGATACGATCACCGGTCCAGGGTGTGAAGATCGGAGTGTGACGATGGAGATGCCGCGGATACGCCTCGGCTGCGATGCCTCGTGGCTGGAGCTGGTGCAGACCGGCGAGGACAGGTGGCGAGTCGCCGCCGACTGGTGCTCGATGCTCTCAGCCGATTTCACCGCCCACCTCACCGGGGAGGAGGTCGCGGACTTCGCCGAGCGGATGCTGTCCCACCTCCGCGCCCCGGTGGCCTCCCGGTTCTCGGTGGCGGTGACCCCCGGCCGCAACAACCCGCTGACGCTGAGCGCCGAACCCGTCCAGGGCGGCTTCGCCTTCTACGCGTTCCTCACTCCCAACGGTGACGACCTGACCTGTCACCTGCAGACGGAGATCGGTCCCATCGACGCCGATGAACTCCGCGACATGTGCGAGGCGTTGCTCGCTTCACTGGCGCTCTGACCGCGCCGACCTCCCCGACCGTCAGCGGGAGAGGCCGGCGCGGTGGGCGAGGATGGTGAGGCGGACGCGGTCGCGGGCGGCGAGTTTGTGGAGCAGACGGCCGATGTGGGTCTTGGTGGTGCCCTCGGTGATGTGCAGGCGGGCGGCGATCTCCGGGTTGGTGAGGCCGTCGCCGACCAGCGCCAGGACCTCGCGTTCGCGGGCGGTGAGGGCGGTGACGGCGGCGCGGGCCCGGGCGCGGGCCGGGTCGTCGGGGGTGGGTGCGGGCGTGGCGATGGTGGTGGCGATCAGGCGGCGGGTGATGCTCGGCGCGAGGGCGGCCCCGCCGGCGGCCACCGCGCGGGTGGCGGCGAGGAGTTCGGCCGGTTCGGCGTCCTTGAGCAGGAAGCCGGCCGCCCCGGCACGCAGCGCGTCCCGGACGTACGCGTCGAGTTCGTAGGTGGTGAGGATCAGGACCCGGCTGCCGGACGGCCCGGCGGTGATCCGGCGGGTGGCCTCGATACCGTCCAGGCCGGGCATCCGGATGTCCATCAGGACGACGTCCGGCCGTTCCCGGTGGGCGAGTTCGACCGCCTGCGCGCCGTCGGCCGCCTCGCCGACCACGGTGAAGCCCGGGGCGAGCCGGAGGATGCCCGCGAACCCGGCGCGGACCAGGGCCTGGTCGTCGGCGACCAGGACGCGGACGGTCACGGCCGGGCCGCTGAGTCGCGGGGGCCCGGGGCCGCGCCGAACGGGAGCCCCGCCGTCACCCGGAAGCCGCCGGCCGGCAGCGGCCCGGCGACGCACCAACCCCCGTACGGCGCAAGGCGTTCGCGCATCCCGGCCAGGCCGGAGCCGCCGACGCGTTCCGCCCCGGCGCCGCCGCGGCCGTCGTCCGTGACCTCCACCCACACCTCGCCGTCCCGGTACTCCACCTCCACCCGGGCGGCGCTCGCGCCCGAGTGGCGGACCACGTTGGCGAGCGCCTCCTGGACGATCCGGTAGCCCGACAGCCCCACCCCGGGCAGCAGTTCGCGTTCCCGGCCGTGGATCCGGACCGTCACCGCGATGCCGGCGGACGACGTCCGGGCCGCCAGCCGTTCCAGGTCGGCGGCGGTCAGGCCGGGGGCGGGCGCCGGCGACGGGGGTTCGGCGTCCTCGCGGAGCACCGCGAGCAGGGCGCGCGTCTCGCGCAGCGCCTCGCCGCTGACCGCGCGGATCGCGGCGAGGGCGGCCCCGGCCTCCGCCGGGTGGCGCTCCAGCGCGTACTGGCCGTAGCCCGCCTGGACGCTCACCACGCCCAGACTGTGCGCGACGATGTCGTGCAACTCCCGGGCCAGGTCGAGCCGTTCGTCCGCCCGGGCGGCCCGGGCCAGCGCCGCCGAGTGCGCGCGGTGCCGGCGGACGGCGTCGCCGAGCACCCAGCCGGCCGTCTGCCCGACCAGCGCGAGCGGAAGGTTGCCGCGCACCTCGGCGGGCGCGGCCAGGGTGACCGCCCAGCCGAGGACGGCCGCGCCCAGCGCCGTCCGACCGGCCCGCCCGTCCCGGGCCGCCGCCGTGTACGCCACCAGCGCGCCGACCAGGACCGCCCAGAACCCCGCGACCAGCCCGATCGCCGGCTGCCGACAGCCCACCACCAGCACCGCCCAGGCGCACGCGGCCAGCCCGCACGCCCCGGCCGGCCGCCGGCGGCGCAGCGCGAGCGCCATCCCGAGGGCCGCCACCGCGAACAGCGCGAGGGCGAGGGCGGCCGGCCCGTCCGGGGGCGGGTTGCCGCGTCCGTGCGGGTCGAAGTCGCGGGCGGCCGCGACCACCCGGACCGCCGTCACGGCGGTGCCGACGAGCGCGACGACCGGGTCCGTCCACGCCCGGTGCACCGGCGCCCACCGCGCGGTCCAGGGGACGGGCGCTGGCCCCGGCGCTGGCCCCGGCGGGGGCGGCTGGTCGGTCTGCACGTGGTCAGGGTAGCCACGGGCGGGGGGAGCGGCATCCGACCACGGTCGTATGCCCACGGCCCGACGCGCCGGGCGCGGCAGGGCGGCGAGGGTGGTGGCGGCACCGATCGCACCGTCCCGTCGTGGAGGACCCGTATGTCCGTTCCCGCTCGCCTGGCCGCCGCCGTGCTCGCCGGGCTGCTCGCCGCCGGCGGCCCCGCCGTACCCATCGCTTCCGCTGCTCCCGTGCCCGGCGCGTCGGCGGCGGCGCCCATCCGGCTCGCCCTCCCCGCCCCCACCGGTCCGCAGCCCGTCGGCACCACCACGCTGCACCTCGTCGACCCGCAACGCCCCGACCGGTGGGCGCCCACCCCGCGCCCCCGCGAGCTGATGGCGCAGCTCTGGTACCCCGCCGCCGCCTGCGGCTCGCCCGCCCACCGGCTCGCACCGTGGATCGACCCGGCCGCGCGGGCCCACCTGGAGGCCGACTACCTCGGCGTCGCCCCGGGCCGGCTGACCTGGCCGCTCACCCACTCCCGGCAGGACGCGCCCGCCGACCGCGGCGCCCGCCACCCGGTGGTGCTCTACTCCCCCGGTTCGCGCGCCGACCGCTCCTTCGGCACCCTCGCCGCCGAGGACCTCGCCTCGCGCGGGTATGTGGTCGTCGTCCTCGACCACACCTTCGACGCCGGTGAAGTCGTCTTCCCCGACGGCCGGTTGGAGGTCCGCAACAAGCCGGCCGTGTTCGCCATGACCGACGCGGAGATCGTCGCCTACCGCGCCGCCGACACCCGCTTCGTCCTGGACCAGCTCACCGACCTGGCGGCCGGCGGCAATCCGGACGCCGAACGGCGCCCGCTGCCGTCCGGCCTCGGCGCCGCCCTCGACCTCGGCGCCGTCGGCGTGGTCGGCCACTCGATGGGCGGCGCCACCGCCGTCCAGGCCCTGCACGACGACCCACGCGTCCTGGCCGGCGCCACCCTCGACGGTCCGGTCTTCGGCACCGTCGCCGCCGACGGCCTCGACCGCCCGCTGCTCCTGTTCGGCGCCGCCGACTCCCGGCCGGACCGCGACGCGATGTGGGACGCGCTCTGGCCCCGCCTCACCTCCTGGCGCCGCCAGCTCACCCTCACCGGCTCCGGCCACGGCTCCTTCACCGACCTCGAAATCCTCCTCCCCACCGCCCGCCCTGCCCTCCCCTGGCCTGCCGAACAACTGGACCACCTCCTCGGCACCATCGACGGCCCCCGCGCCATCGCCGCCCAACGCACCTACCTCGCCGCCCACCTCGACCTCCACCTCCGCCACCACCCCACCACCCTCTTCACCACCCCCTCCCCCACCCACCCCGAAGTCCACCTGACCCGCTGACCACCCCGGAGCAGGAAGTCGGCGAATCCGATTCCCCACACCCGGAACCTCCGGCCCGGAGTGGGAAGTCGACGGAACCGACTTCCCACACCGCCGCTGGCGGCAGCCCGGTGGTTCCGGACCAGGCCTCCAACCGCCCCGCCGACTGCCAGCCCCACACAGGAAGTCGGCCGATCCGACTTCCTGTGCCCCGCCCCACCCCCGAAAGCGCCGCCCCCGCACGGGAAGTCGACGGAACCGACTGCCAGCGCCGCCAGTACCACCACCGACGCCCACGCCACACACCCCGAAGTCCCGCCCCCCGGCCGCCCGCATTCGGAACTGTCGGTCCGGCGTAGGAAGTCGGCGCCTCCGACTTCCTACGCCGCCCGCACCACCCCTTCCCGGCCCGCAGGCCGCACCCGGGGCCGCCGATACAGGGTGGGGAGCCGGCCGAACCGACTCGCCACGCCCGGCACCACCCCCAGCCGAAGCCCGCCCCACCGCGCCCGAAAGCGCCGGCCCCGCACAGGAAGTCGGCCGATCCGACTTCCTATGCAGCCCGCACCACCACCGACGCCCACACCGCCCACCAAGAAGTCCTGCCGACCGGCGAACCGAAGCCGGAGCTGCTGGTCCGGATCAGGAAGTCAGCGCCTCCGACTTCCTACGCCGCCCGCACCACCCCCCTCCCGACTCCCGGACTGCGGCCGGGGCCGCCGGTCAAAGTGGAAAGGCAGCCGATCCGACTCGCCACGCCCTGCACCACCACCAACCGGAACCGGCCCACCACACCCAAGAGCTCCGACCCCGCACAGGAAGTCGGCCGATCCGACTTCCTGTGCCGCCGCCACACGACCACCCCCTCAGCCGGACGACGGACCGCGACCGGGAAGGCACCAGCATCGGTGGAAGGGACCTCTCGGGCTCCTGCACCGCCCCCAGCCAACCCACCTCCCACCAACCACACCCGAGACCTCCGGCCCGGCATAGGAAGTCGACGGAACCGACTTCCTACGCAGCCCGCACCACCACGAGCCGGCCCGGCGGCCGCGGCCAGGGCCACCGATCCAGGGTGGGAAGTCGGCCGATCCGACTTGCCACGCACCCGGCACCCACCCGAGGACGCCAACTCGGAGCAGGAAGTCGGCGGAACCGAGTTCCCACGCCGCCCGCACCACCACCGACGCCCACACCGCCCACCAAAAAGTCCTGCCGACCGGCGAACCGCAGCCGGAGCTGCTGATCCGGATCAGGAAGTCAGCGCCTCCGACTGCCTGATCCGCCCGCACCACCCCCTCCCGACTCCCGGACTGCGGCTGGGGCCGCCGGTCAAAGTGGTAAGTCGGCCGAACCGACTCGCCACGCCGTGCACCACCACCAGCCGGAGCCCGCCCACCGCACAGGAAGTCGGCCGATCCGACTTCCTGCGCCGCCGCCGGACGACCGCCCCCGCCGGACGACGGACCGCGACCGGGAAGGCACAGCGTCGGTGGAAGGGACCTCGGGCTCCTGCACCACCCCCAGCCAACCCGCCATCCACACCCGCGACCTCCGTCCCAGCGTAGGATGTCGACGGAACCGACTTCCTACGCAGCCCGCACCACCACGAGCCGGCCCGGCGGCCGCGGCCAGGGCCACCGGTCCAGGGTGGGAAGTCGGCCGATCCGACTTGCCACGCACCCGGCACCCACCCGAGGACGCCAACTCGGAGCAGGAAGTCGGCGGAACCGAGTTCCCACGCCGCCCGCACCACCACCGACGCCCACACCGCCCACCAGGAAGTCCTGCCGACCGGCGAACCGCAGCCGGAGCTGCTGATCCGGAGTAGGAAGTCGGCGCCTCCGACTTCCTACTCCCGGACTGTGGCCGGGGCCGCCGGTCAAAGTGGGAAGGCAGCCGTTCCGAGCAACTACGCCCAGGCAGCGCTCGGCTGCCATGGCTGGGAGCGCACCGCGTCGGCGTAGGAAGTCGGCCTGTCCGACTTTCTACGCCCAGTCGGCCCCCCATCCGCCGTGCCGGGGTGGGAAGGCGGCCGATCCGAGCCCCTACGCCGGGCGGCGCCCGGCTGCCATGGTCGGGAGCGCGGCATGCCGGAGTAGGAAGTCGGCCGGTCCGACTTCCTACTCCCGACCGGCCCCGGAGGGTGCCGGGCTGGGGCGGTGCGGCGTTGCGGGGGCGGCAGGATCGGGGCATGGCGATGGATTCCTTGCTGGTGAGTGCACGTGAGCTGTGGGAGGGGCTGGCTTCGGTGCCGGTGGAGTTCCCGGTGGGGGGAGGTGTGCGTGTCGCCGTCTCGCCCGAGTCGCGGCTGTGTCCGGCCGGGTGGGTGGGGGTGGTGTCCCTGGGTGGGGCGGCGATCGCCACCGCGCCGGATGAGCGTGTCGGGGCGACCGTTCGGGCGGCGTTGGCGGGGCTGCCGGGGGCGGCGGTCACCGATCCCGGGACGGTGCGCGCGGCGCTGCCGGTCGGCCGGGTGCTCGGTCCGGCGGTGTTGGCGTACGTCGGGGACGACGGGTTCCGCCCCGCCGCGCCGGGGGCGTCGGCGGTGGGACGGCTTCCGGGTGGGCACCCGGAGCTGCGGGGCCTGGAGGGGCTGGCGGGCGAGGAGGAGGCCGGGGAGGCGAGCCTGTCGGAGATCACCTCGCCGGCGTTCGTGGTCCGCGACGAGCGGGGCGCGCTGGTCGCCGCCGCCGGGTACCGGTCCTGGCCCGGCCGGACCGCGCACCTCGGTGTGCTGACCGCGCCCGCGCACCGGGGCCGCGGGCTGGCCCGGGTGACGGGTTCGGCGGCGACCGCCCATGCGCTCGCCGCCGGTCTGCTGCCGCAGTGGCGGGCGCGCCCGGCCGCGTCCCGGCGGGTCGCGGGCGCCCTGGGGTTCCGGGAGTTGGGGGCCCAGCTCAGCTTCGAGCCGGCGTAGGCGCCCGGGAGCGCCGGGGGCGGTCAGGGACCGGCGGGGAGGGCGGCGTGAGGTTCCGGGAGTTGGGGGCTCAGCTCAGCTTCGAGCCGGCGTAGGCGCGTGGGAGCGCCGGGGGCGGTCAGGGACCGGCGGGGAGGGCGGCGTGAGGTTCCGGGAGTTGGGGGCTCACCTCAGGCGCCCGGGAACGGTGCGGCGCCCCGGGGCGGGTCAGGGTCCCAGGGAACGGAACGCGGCGAGGAGGTGGCGGAGGAGCTGCGTCGGCGGGCCGGCGGGGAGGGTGACGTGGGGTTGCTGGAGTCGAGGCCCAGCTCAAGCGCCCCCGGGCGGGTCAGGGCTCCAGGGAGCGGAACGCGGCGAGGAGGTGGCCGAGGAGCTGCGTCGGCGGGCCGCCAGGGAGGGCGGCGTGGGGTTGCGGGAGTCGAGGCCCAGCTCAAGCGCCCCGGGGCGGGTCACCGTTCCAGGGAGCGGAATGCGGCGAGGAGGTGGCGGAGGAGCTGCGTCGGGGGGCCGGCGGGGAGGGCGACGTGGGTGAGGTCGCGCCAGACCGGGACCAGGATGAGGTCCGGGTGTTCGGTGACTCCGCGGAGCAGGACGGCGTCGAGGCGGCCGGCCCGGAGGGCGTCCAGTTGCTCGGCCGGCGGGCCCTGGTGCAGGCGGACGCGGAGGCCGGGGGCGCGGGCGGCGAGGCGGGCGAGGGCGGCGTCGAGGCGGTCGTCCGGGGGCTGGACGGTGCCGAGGCGGAGCACCCGGTCGGTGCCGTCGCGCAGGTCGGCGGCGGTGTGCCGGATCCGTTCGGCGGCGGCGAGGACGGCGCGGGCCTGCGGGAGGAGCCGGGCGCCGGCGGTGGACAGCCGGGTGCCGCGGGTGGAGCGGTCGAAGAGCACCACGCCGAGTTCGCGTTCGAGCCGGCGGACCTGCTGGCTGACGGCGGACTGCACGATGGTCAGCCGCTCGGCGGCGCGCCCGAAGGTGCCCTCCTCGGCCACCGCGACGAAGTACTGGAGCTGTCTGAGTTCCACCGTACCGGCCTCCGCTCGTCTCGTTCGGGGATCACGGCGCGCACCGACCACCTCCGGCCCGCTGCCGCGCCCCCGATCCGAATGGTGCCGCATCGACGGACGGAGCGGTGCGGCGGGAGCCCTGACGGACCGACGGACGGCTCCGGTAACCCGGCCCGGGAACGGCGGAGCGGTGCGAGGTGCTCTTCGGGGCGAGTGCCGTCCGGGATTTCCGCTTTCCCCGGGGACGGCGCGGTGTCGACGGGTGGCGGGGTGCACGATCCGTCGGAATTCCGCCGCCGGCCGGTCCGGAGCCGCGAACTGCGCGAACGGCGGCTCCGTCGCGGAACCCGGGAATGCGCCGGGGATTCGACCGAACCGGCCGCACGCCGAATTCCGGTCATCGGCAGGCGAATTGGATCGTCCACCTACACCTCGCGCCGCGAGTCGGAGGATTGCCACCCAGCGTGATCGGGAGACCGCGCAACGGAGTCACTCGGGCCACAGGAGACCGCCCAGGTAGACCGCGCCCCGTTCACATGTCAACCACACATCCTTGAAGCGACATCCTCAACAACCATTGTGGCTCCGCATGTCCGGCGAGTAGAGTCCCGGTCCGCCGGGCACCGAACACGTGCTCGCACGGCATTCTTTGGGGCGGGCATGACAAATAACCGCAACATCCACAGGGCCACCTCCGACTTGATTGACGCGTTCACGGAAACCGTGCGCCGATATCCCGCGCGACCGGCGATCGTCCACCACGGACACGCCGTGACTTATCGTCAACTCCAACAGTTGACAAGCACTTTGGCCGAGCGAATCGGTGCCGCACCGGGCGTGGTCGCGGTACCGGCGGTCCACGCTCCCGGCACGGTCGTGGGGCTGCTCGGCACGCTCACGGCCGGGGGCACCTACTGCCCGGTCGACCCAACCCACCCGCCGCAGCGGCGCGAGGCGATGCTCTCCGCGGTGGGGTGCCGGACCGTCCTCGGCGACGAACTCGTGCTGGACCTCGCCCACTTACCACGATTAGAGCCTTCCACGGACACGGACGGCGATCCGCCGACCACACCCGCACGCCGGGTCGACCCTGAACAGCCGGCCTACATCCTCTCCACGTCGGGTTCGACCGGGCAGCCGAAACCCGTCGTGACACCGCGCCGGGCGATCTCCGCCGCGGTCGGCTCACTGCGCGACCTGTTCGACCTCACCCCCGAGGACCGCGTGCTCCAGTTCGCCTCGCTGAACTGGGACACCTGCTTCGAGGAGATCCTCCCGACGCTCACCACCGGCGCCGCCCTCGTCCTCGACGCGGACGCGCACTCGGGATCCTTCCCCCGCTTCCTGCGGATGCTCGAACGGGAACGGGTCACCGTCCTCGACCTGCCCACCGCCTTCTGGCACGAACTGGTCCGCCACCTCGCCGAGGAGGAGGGCACGCTGCCGGCCTCGGTCCGGCTGGTGATCATCGGCGGCGAGGCGGCCAACCCGGTCCGGCTCGCCGACTGGACCGCCCTCGACACGGGCCGGATCCGGCTGCTCAACACCTACGGGTCGACCGAGACCACGCTGATCACCCACGCCGTCGACCTGCACGGGCCGCAGGCCCCGCCGCGCGAACGGCCGTGGGCGGCGGGCGACCGGGTGCCGATCGGCCGAGCCCTCCCACACGTACGCGAACGGATCGGCGAGCGGGACGAGTTGCTGATCGGCGGACCGGCGGTCGCGCTCGGCTACCACGGACTGCCGGACGCCACCGAGGCCCGCTTCACGGCCGCCGACGACGAGCGCTGGTTCCGCACCGGCGACCGGGTGAGCAGCGCTCCGGACGGCGTGCTGACCCACCAGGGACGGCTGGACGGCGAGTTCAAGGTGCGCGGCATCCGGGTCGACCCGGCCGAGGTCGAGGCGCACATCGCCGGCCACCCGGGCGTCGACGCCGTGGCGGTGACCGGGGCGACCTTGGCCGGCCGGTCCGCGCTGGTCGCGTACGTGGTCCCGCGCGCCGGGGCGACGGCCGGGACGCTGGGCGCCGACGTCCGCGGCTACCTGCGCGAACGGGTGCCCGGCCACCTCGTGCCGAGCCGCATCACCGTCGTGCCCGAACTGGTCCGCACGGCGAGCGGCAAGATCGACCGGGCCGGCTCGCACCGCCGCCACACGGAGGCCGACCGCACAACGGCCATCGGGCAGCCCCGCCGGTAACCCCGGTCCGGGCCGCCTCCGGCCGACGTCCTCGCACCGACCCGATCTCACCACCCACCACCGGGTGCCCCACCGGCGCACCCGCAGGTCAAAGGAGAGCCTCGTTGAGCAGCGCCGACACCAGCACGGACACCAGCACGGACACCACCACCACCGACGCCATCGGAACGATCTTCCGCCGCGTCCTGGAGCTGGACCCCGAGGACGCCGTGACGGCCGACTCGGACTTCTTCGCCCTCGGCGGGGACTCCCTCATCGCCACCCGCGTCCTGAGCGCCGTCGCCCGCGCCTACGGCGTCGAGCTGTCCTTCGAGGACTTCGTGCTCGCGCCGACGCCGGCCCGCCTCGCCGAGCTGATCGCCGCTGCCCGATGAGCGGTTACGGGACCCGGCCCGAGCGGGTGCGCTCCGCCGTCGTGGTCGGCGCCGGGCTCGCCGGACTCACCGCCGCCGCCGGGCTGGCGGCGCGCGGGGTGGACGTCACCGTGCTGGAGGCGCGCGACCGGGTCGGCGGCCGGACCCACGGCATCGAGGTCGCCCCCGGCGCCTGGGTCGACGCGGGCGCCGCCTACCTCGGCGACCGGCACACCGAACTGCTGGCGCTGATCAAGGAGCTGGACCTCGGCACCGTGCCGACCACGATGCTCGGCGCCAGCCGCTTCGCGCTCGGCGCCGGGGAGGCCCGCGAACACGCCACCCGGGACGGCCGGTTCCCGCCGCTCAATGCGGTGGCGCTCGGCGACCTGTTCGACCGGCTCGCCGAACTGACCGCCGCCGTCCGGCCGGAGGCGCCCTGGCTCACCCCGGACGCGGAGCGGCTGGACACCCTGACCGCCGCCGAGTGGGCCGAACGGAACCTCGCCCACCCGGACGCCCGGCTGTTCTTCCCGCTCTTCCTGGGTGAGATGATGGCCGCCGACCCGGCCGAGGTCTCCGTCCTGCACATGGCGTTCTACCTGCGCTCCGGCGGCGGACTGCGCTATCTGAACGCCTTCGAGGGCGGCGCCCAGCAGGACCGGATCGCGGGCGGCGCGCACCTGCTCTGCGAACGGCTCGCCGCCCGGCTCACGGCGCGGCGGGCCGGGTCGGTCCGGCTCGGCGAACCGGTCCTGGCCGTCGCGCAGGACGCGGACGGGGTCACCGTCGAGACCGCCGGCCGGACGTACCGGGCCGAGGTCGCGGTGGTCGCGCTGCCGCCGCTGCTCGCCGACGCCCTCGGCCAGCGGCCCGCGCTCCCGGCGCCCCGGGCGGGCGAACGGACCGGGCGCGGCTGCGCGGTGAAGCTCAACCTGGTCTACCCGACGCCGGTCTGGCGCGAGCACGGGCTCTCCGGCTGGTCGGTCAACGCCGAGGGACCGCTGCTCTCCACGGTGGACGACTCCCCGTCCGCCGACGGCGTCGGCGTGCTGACCGGCTTCGTCACCGGCGCCGAGGCGCACCGGTTCGCCGCGCTCGACCCGCGCGAGCAGCGCGCATCCGCCGTGGCACAGGCCGCCCGGCTGTTCCCGATGCTCCCCGAACCGATCGGCTTCCACGTCACCGACTGGGTCAACGAGCCGCACAGCAAGGGCTGTTACGCCGCGCTGTTCGGGCCCGGCGACTGGCTGCGGCTCGGCCCGACGCTGACCGCCCCGCACGGCCGGGTGCACTGGGCCGGGACCGAGACCAGCACCGAGTTCTTCGGGCTGCTGGAGGGCGCGATCCGCTCCGGCCACCGCGTGGTCGCGGAGATCCTCGACCGCCTCGGCTGAGCACGCCCGTTCTCCCACACCACTCAGCCCGCGCGCGTTCCACGAGAACGGCGGGCGGGCCACCTCTCAGGAGACACCATGAGCGACCAGAGCACCGCACCCAACCCCGTCGCACCCAGCCCCGTCGCGCCGCTCGCCGCCCGCGAACGGCTGATGGCCGAACCCGAGCTCGGGGCCGGCAACTTCCTCGACCACGCCATCGCGGTGAACCCCAACCGCGCCGTGCCGTACGCGTACAGCCACCACACCGACCACCGGGGCGCGGTCGTGCTGCGCGGGCACAGCCTGCTCGACCTGGCCGCCCTGCGCGACCGGTACGCCGCCTGGTACCACGCCAACGGCGTGCGCCCCGGTGAGCCGGTGGCCGTGGTGATCGGCGAGGGCCTGGAGCCGCTGCTGCACTTCCTCGCGCTCACCGCGCTGGGCGCCGTGCCTGCCCTGGTCAACGACGCCATGCGGCACGACGTGATGGTCCGCTACCTCAACCACGTCGGCGTGGTCGGCGTGGTCGCCGACGACACCACCCGGCTGGCCGCCGCCTACCGGCAGGACCCGCAGCGCCGGCCCCGGTTCCTCGCGCTCGCCGCCGAGGTGCAGGCCTTCGACGCCGACGCGTCCGGCGGCCTGCCCGCCGAGTACCCGTACCGGCACGCGGCGGACGACGTGGTCGCGCTGATCCACTCCTCCGGCACCACCGGCACGCCCAAGTCGACGATGCTGGCGCACCGGCAGTTCTGGGACGGCAAGCAGCCGCGGATGGTGCGCTTCCCGGCGGAGCCGTACGACCGGCTGATGTCGCTGATGCCGCACACCCACGCGGGCGGTCTGAGCTACTTCCTCACCGCGACGCTGCTCGGCCTGCCGACCGTCGTGATGGCGGACTGGCGGCGCGCGGTGGTCGAGCCGGTGATGGAGGCGTTCCAGCCGACCATGGTCGCCTCCTTCCCGCGCACCTTCGTCGAACTCGCCACCGGGGACCTGCCGGTGCGGGGCGCCGCCAAGGTGCACTCCTGGTTCAACACCGGGGACAGCGCGCACTACGGGCACATCCGCCGGCTGGTCCAGCTGGGCGAGCGGCCGGCCGGGCTGATCCGGCCCTGGCTGCTGCCGCAGGAGAAGGCCGGGCAACCCGCCCTCCCCGGTTCGCAGTTCGTCGACGGGCTGGGTTCCTCCGAGATGGGCATGGCGCTGTTCGGCCAGGTGACCACCCCGGAGAGCGTCCGGGACGACCGCTGCGTCGGCAAGCCGCTCGAAGTGGTCCGCCGGGCCGCCGTGCTGGACCAGGACGGCAACGAAGTCCCGGACGGGACGGTCGGGTTGCTGGCGGTGGACTCGCCGTCCCGGACGCCCGGCTACTGGAACAACGCCCGGCTCACCGCGAGCTTCGAGCTGGCCGGCTACTGGCTGACCGGCGACGTCGCGCGGCGGGACGCCGAGGGGCGGTTCCACCACCTCGACCGCACGGTGGACGTGATCGACACCGTGGCCGGTCCGGTCTACAGCCTGCCGATCGAGGAGGTGCTGCTGGCCGACTGCGCCGA
Source organism: Kitasatospora sp. NPDC093806 (assembly GCF_040683335.1). NCBI lineage: Bacteria > Bacillati > Actinomycetota > Actinomycetes > Kitasatosporales > Streptomycetaceae > Kitasatospora > Kitasatospora sp. NPDC093806. The sequence continues at coordinate 11,261 of NZ_JBFBDO010000017.1, read as the reverse complement.
CCTGGTCCGGGACTGCTCGGTGGTCGGGGTGCCGGGCGCGGCCGGGGAGGGCCAACGGCCCATCGCCGTCGTCCAGTTGCAGCACTCCGCCGGGGACGCGACCGCCGAGGAGGTGCTGGCGGCCGCCAACAAGGCGCTGGCCGGCACCGAATTGGCCGCTCTCGCCGCCGTCCGGATCGCCCGCACCGCCGAGGAGTTCCCGCTGGGGCCGACCGGCAAGGTGCTCAAGCGCGAACTGCGCACCCGGTTCGCCTCCCTCTTCACCGGCCAGTAGCCGCGCGGATGGACGACCACCCCGTGCCCCCGCCGCAACGCCCGGGCCACCCGGAGCACCCGCGGCCGTACCAGTACGTCCGGACCCCGCTGGTCGAGCCGGACTGGCGCCGGCTGCCCGGCTGGCGCGACGTGACCGAGGCCCAGTGGCGCGACGCCCAGTGGCAGCGCGCGCACTGCGTCAAGAACGCGCGGCAACTGCGGTCCGTCGTCGGCGAGTTGCTCACACCCGAGTTCTACCGGCAACTCGACGACGACCAGGCCGAGTTCGCGACCATGCCGATGCTGCTGCCGCCGCAGATGCTCAACACCATGGCCGCGCAGGCCCCGACCGGGGATCCGCGCGCGTTCACCGAGGCGTTCCTGGCCGACCCGGTCCGCCGCTACATGCTGCCGGTGCACGCCGACCGGCACCCGCACTGGCCCAGCCACCCGAAGGCCGAACGCGACTCCCTCCACGAGGCGGAGATGTGGGTGGTCGAGGGGCTCACCCACCGCTACCCCACCAAGGTGCTGGCCGAGCTGGTCTCCACCTGCCCGCAGTACTGCGGCCACTGCACCCGGATGGACCTGGTCGGCACCTCCACGCCGCAGGTCAGCAAGGCCCGGCTGGTGCTGCGGCCGGCCCACCGGCAGGAGCAGATGCTCGACTACCTCAAGCGCACCCCGACCGTGCGCGACGTGGTGGTCTCCGGCGGCGACCTCGCCAACGTGCCCTGGCCGCAGCTGGAGTCGTTCCTGCTGCGGCTGCTGGAACTGGAGTCGGTCCGCGACATCCGGCTCGCCAGCAAGGCGGTGGTCGGCCTGCCGCAGCACTGGCTGCAGCCCCAGGTCCTCGACGGGGTGCACCGGGTGGCGAAGCTCGCCGCCCGCCGCGCCGTCAACCTCGCCGTGCACACCCACGCCAACCACGTCCGGTCGGTGACCCCGCTGGTCGCCGAGGCGGCCCGGGCGCTGCTGGACGCGGGGGTGCGCGACGTCCGCAACCAGGGCGTGCTGATGCGGCGGGTCAACGACACCCCCGGCGACCTGCTGGACCTCTGCTTCGCCCTCCAGGGCGAGGCCAACATCCTGCCGTACTACTTCTACCTCTGCGACATGATCCCCAACGCCGAGCACTGGCGGACCAGCGTCCACCAGGCGCAGCAGCTCCAGGAGGCGATCATGGGCTACCTGCCCGGCTACGCCACCCCGCGGCTGGTCTGCGACGTGCCGCGGCTCGGCAAGCGCTGGGTGCACCAGGCGGTGGCGTACGACCGCGAGCGCGGCGTCTCGTACTGGACGGACGACGACGGCCGCCACCTCTACTACGACCCGGTCGACACCCTCCCGGAGGCCGGCCGCCACTGGTGGGCGCGACGCACCGACCACCCGACACCCACGGAAGGAGCACGGTGAACACCACCGGACCCGACGACCGCGGCCCGCTGCGCCGGATGTGCTGGATCTTCCCCGACCGCGAGTCGACCCGGATGACCGAGACCTGGCACCACTTCTTCTGGGACCTCTACGCCGAGGCCGCCGAGGAGCTGGGCCTCACCTGGTGCCGGCACGCGCCCGAGGCGGTCACCGTGGACGCCACCGACCCGGCCCACCCGGTGGTCTACCTGGACGAGGAGCCGGTCACCCCGCAGGACACCCTGTTCATCACCGCGCTCTACTCGCTGCCCTACCAGTCGATGGACGTGTTCAACCAGTACGCGCTGTACGCGGTGCTCGAACAGGCCGGCTTCTACCTGCCGTTCCCGCCGCAGGTCTCGCTGATCGGCAACGACAAGCTGGCCACCGTCCTGTTCCTCGCCGACTCCCCCGTGCCGCCGATCCCGTCGATCCGGATCGGCACCGGCCGCGACATCGCCAAGCACCGGTACGAGGTCGCGCTCGGCGGCCTGACCTACCCGGCGATCGTCAAGCCGTCCGGCTGGTGCGGCGGCGGCGGGATCAACCTGGCGCGCGGACCGGAGGACGTCCGCGGCCTGGCCAGCCTCGCCCAGGGCGGCGACACCACGCTGATCGCCCAGCCCTACCTCGGCGACGGCACCGTCGACTACCGGGTCTACGTGGTGGACGGCGAACCGTACGCGGTGATGAAGCGGATCCCGGAGCCCGGCTCGCCGGTGGCCAACGCCAGCCGCGGCGGGGCGATGGAGTTCCCGCCGGTGCCGCCGGAACTCGCCGAAGCCACCGCGTACTTCGCGGAGAAGCTGGCGATCCCGTTCTTCTGCGTCGACTTCCTGTACGACGGCGAGCGGTACTGGTTCTCGGAGTTGGAGCCGGACGGGGTGATCGCCCCGGACTTCACCGACCCGGACCGCGTCCTGCAACGGGACATCACCCGCGCCCGGTTCACCGCCTACCGGGACGCGCACGCCAAGTGGCTCGCCAACCCCGCCCCGGCGACCGCCCGGACCGTCACCCCGGCCCCCTTCCCGAGCCCCACCCCGATCACCGCCCCGACCGCCGCCCCGTCCACCGCCCCGTCCCTCCGATCGGAAGCCCGATGACCGACGCCTTCTCCCTGCCGGCCGAGGAGGCCGAGCCGCAACTCGCCGTCGCCGACGCCACCTTGGCGCGACTGCGGACCGTGCCCGGACTCGCCGCGCGGTACACCGGGCACCCCCGCGCGGTCCACACCCTGGACGAGCTGGCCGCCCTCCCGCCGCTGCTCAAGGACGACCTGAACACCGCGCTGGCCCACCTGGAGCCGCGCTCGGCCACCGCCGCCACCTGGCTGTTCCAGAGCGGCGGCTCCACCGGCGCCCCCAAGATCGGCTACGCGCCGACCGGCTTCTACATGGCCGGTGTGCACGCGCACTGGCAGGTGCTGGACCGCGACGACGTCTTCGCCAACGCCTGGGGCGCGGGCCGGATGTGGGGCGCGCACTTCCTCGCCGCCGGGCTGGCCGACCTGGCCGGCTGCCGGGTGATCGCGCTCGGCTCGATCACCCGGGAGGAGTACCCGGACTGGCTGGCCTTCCTCGCCGACCGCGGGGTCACCGCGATCGGCGGCACCCCGAGCGTGCTGCGGCTCTGGTTCGCGCACGCCCGCGCCGCCGGGCTGAAGCTGCCCACCCTGCGCAAGGTGCTCTGGCTCGGCGAGGCCTGGCAGCCGCAGCTGGAGGAGGACCTGGCGGCGGTCGCGCCGCAGGCCCGCCGCTGGGGGATGTTCGGCTCGACGGAGACCTGGGTGGTCGGCACCAACACCCCGGACTGCCCCGCCGACACCTTCCACCCGCTGCCCGAGCAGCTGGTGCACGCCGGCCCGGACGGGCTGCTGGACTTCACCACCCTCAACCCGGCGATGCTCAACCCGGTGCTGCGCTACCGCACCGGCGACGCGGGCGAGTTGACGAGCTGCCCGTGCGGCCGGCCGGGCCGGGCGATGCGGGTGCTGGGCCGGCGGGACAACGTGGTCCAGGTGCGCGGGCTCGGCCTGCACGTGGACGAGCTGGTGGCGCGGGCCGAACGGGAGCCCGGCGTGTCGCGGGCCCAGGTGGTGATCACCGAGAACGGCGGCCGGGCCACCGGCGTCGACGTCCTGCTGCTGACCGACCGGCCGCTCGACACCGCCGCGCTGCGGACGGAGCTGCTGGCCGCGACCTTCACGCTCAGCACCGCCTTCCAGCACGACCCGGAGAACTTCACCGTCCGCGCCGTCGACGAACTGGTCAGCAACGACCGCACCGGCAAGACGGCCGGCTTCGTCGTCCGCGCGGCCGACGAGGAGGCCCGGTGAAGCCCGGATCCGACCGGAAGCCGACGGGCCTGGGGCGCGGCTTCGACCTGTTCTGGGCCGGCCAGACGATCAGCGTGGTCGGCGACCGGATCACCGTCTTCGTCGTCCCGACCCTGATGATCTTCGTCCTGCACGCCTCCGCGCTCCAGGTCGGCGTGGTGGCGATGGCCCAGTACCTGGGCATCCCGCTGCTCGGCCCGGTGGCCGGCGTGCTGGTCGACCGGTGGAACAAGCGCCGGACGATGCTCGTCTGCGACCTGATCCGGCTGGTCGCGGTGGCGGTGATCCCGGCCGCGTACTGGCTGGACCTGCTGTCCACGCCGCTGCTGTTCGGCTGCGTCGCGGTGATCAGCGGCGCGACCATCTTCTTCAACGTCGGCTATCTGATCGCCGTCCCCGCCGTGGTGGAGGAGGACCAGATGGTCCGCGCCTACTCCCGGCTGGAGGGCAGCAACTCGGTGGCCGAGGTGGCCGGGCCGTCCATCGCGGCGGCCCTGTACAGCGCGCTCGGCGTGGGCGCGCTGCTGGTCGACGCGGCGAGCTACCTGGCCTCCGCCACCTGCTTCCGGTACATGAGCCCGTGGGGCGAACGGACCGTCGTCCAGGGCACCGTGTGGGAGCGGCTGACCGCCGGGTTCCGGATGAACTGGGCCGACCCGGTGCTGCGCCGGGTGGTACTGGCGGCCGTCACGCTCAACTCGGGCGGGCCGATCTTCGTCACCGTGCTGCCCGTGCTCGCCTACCGCGGGCTGGACGTGTCGGTCGGGGTGTTCGGCGCGGCCATGTCGGTCGGCGCGGTCGGCGCGCTGACCGGCGCCGTGGTGGCGCCGCGGATCAGCCGGCGGTTCGGCCTGGGGCGGACGCTGGCCTGGTCGCTGCTGCTGCACTGCCTGGTCGGGCTGGGGGTGCTGGCCGCGCCCGCGCTGCCCGCCGGTCCGGTGATCGCGGTGACGATGGGCTGCTACGGCTTCTTCATGTCCTGCATCAACGTGTGCAGCGCGCCCACCCGGCAGTCCCGGATGTCCGCCGAGCACCAGGGCGTGATGCACGCGGCGTTCCGCACCGTCACCTGGGGCGTGATCCCGCTCGCCGCGCTGGTCGGCGGCCTGGCCGTGTCGGCGCTCACCGACCCGCTGGGCATCCGGGACGCGGCGCGCTGGGTGATGGCCGGCGGCACCCTGCTGGCCGCCTGCTCCTTCCTGCCCGCGCTCGGCATCCAGCCCCGGCTGGACGCGGCCGCCCGGGAGAAGGAGCAACCGGCCGACGCGGCAGTGGAGTTGACGGAGACGGCGTCATGACAGCGGAGGAACCGCCCACGCCCCGGCAGGACGACCCGCCCACGCCCCGGCCCGAGGAGCCGTCCGACGCGACGCGCCGGGACGGGCCGCCGCACCGCGACGAGACGCACCGGCCCGCGCGACGCACCGGCGCGCCCCGCGACGAACCCGGCGTCCTGCTCATCACCGGCTGCTCCTCCGGCATCGGCCTCGCCACCGCCGTCGCCGCCGCCCGCGCCGGGTTCAGCACGGTGGCCACGATGCGCGAACCGGCCCGCGCCGAGCCCCTGCTGCGGGCGGCCGAGCAGGCCGGCGTCACCCTGGACGTGCGCCGGCTCGACGTCACCGACGCCGACTCGGTCGCCGCCTGCGTGGACGGCGTCGCCGCGACCTACGGGCGGCTGGACGCGGTGGTCAACAACGCCGGGGTCTCCAACTCCGACCCCACCCTGGAGATGTCCACCGACGCCGCGCTGCGGGCCAACCTGGAGGTGAACCTCTTCGGCGTCATCACGGTCAGCCGCACCGCCCTGCCCCTGCTGCGCGCCTCCGGCGGCCGGCTGGTCACCATCGGCAGCGTGCACGGCGTCGTCGGCCAGCCCTTCAACGAGGCCTACTGCGCGGCCAAGTTCGCCGTCGAGGGGTTCATGGAGAGCCTCGCCCCGGTGGCCGGCGCGCACGGGGTGCGGGTCTCCGTCATCGTGCCCGGCTTCGTGCCGGACACCCGGTTCGGGATCTTCCCGGACATCAACCGGCGGACCATCGAGGCCGCCTCCGGCCCGTACGCGCCGACCTTCGCCGACTACCTCGCCTGGGTCGGCGGCCAGGGCTGGGAGGCGGCCGGGCAGCCCGCCCGGGAGGTGGCCGAGGTGGTCGTGCGCACGCTGCGCGCCGACCGGCCCGCCTTCCGCGTCCCCACCAACGCCTGGGCGGCGGCCTACCTGGCGCAGAAGCTCGCCGACCCGGACGGCTCCGCCGTCCAGACCCTCGCCCGCACCTGGATCGGCCGCCCCGACCCGCGGTGACCGGCAGCGCCTCATACCGACCGGTCCCGCCCCACTCTCAGGAGCCCCGCCATGCCCGCCAAACCACTCCCCGAGCTGGTCGACTTCGCCCGGCGCAACTCCCCGTTCTACGCCGAGCTGTACCGCGACCTGCCGCCGCGCGTCGAGCACCTCACCCAGCTGCCCGTGATCGAGCAGACCGCGTTCTGGGCCGCCAACTCCTGGCCGGACAACCGCCTGCTCACCGGTCCGCTGCTGGACGCCGGCGTCTACAAGACCGGCGGCACCACCGGCGTCCCCAAGTTCTCGCCCTGGTCGCGCACCGAGCACGCCGACTCGGTGACCGCCTTCGGCGCGGGCCTGGTGCAGGCCGGCCTCAAGCCCGGGCACCGGGTCGCCAACCTGTTCTGGGCCGGTGAGCTCTACGGCGGCTTCCTCTACATCGAGAACGCCCTGCACCACGCGCCGGTGGACAACGTCCGGCTGCCGGTCGGCGCCGCGCCCGACGCGTACGTGGCCAATTTGATCGACGACTTCGGCGTCGATGTGCTGGCCGGCGAGCCGATGAAGCTCAGCTCGGTCGCCGAGTACCTGGTCAAGCACGGCCGGGTCGCCGACCGGATCGAGCTGCTGCTGTTCGGCGGCGACCTGCTCTTCGCCGACCTGCGGCCGATCCTCTCCCGGGCCTTCCCCAAGGCGGCGATCGCCTCGATCGGCTACGCCTCGGTGGACGCCGGCCTGGTGGGCGCGCCGGTGCCGGGCGACGACGTCCGGGTGCACGAGGCCTTCGCCAACCGCACCGTGGTCGAGCTGATCGACGACGTGACCGGCGAGCCGATCACCGCGCCCGGGGTACCGGGCCGGGTCGTGGTCACCAACCTGTTCCGCACCCTGATGCCGATCCTGCGCTACCCGACCGGTGACCGCGCCGAGTGGGTGGACGTGGAGCGCGGGCGGTTCCGGCTGGTCGGCCGGTCCGTCGAGGGCGCCCGGATCGGCACCGTCGCGATGCCGACCGAGGAGATCCGCGCCGTCCTGGTCGCCGCCGACCCGGACCAGGTCATCTCCGGCATCCAGCTGGTGCAGCGCCGCTGGGACGGCAAGGACGGCCTGATCCTGCGGCTCGGCTGCACCGAGGAGCCGCCGGCGGGCCTGAGCGAGCGGCTGATCGAGGCGGTGTACGCGGCCCGGCCGCTCTACCCGTCCGACGTCGCGCTCGGGGCGATCCACCACCTGACGGTGGAGTGGGTGCCGCGCTCGGAACTGGTCACCAACCCGCGCACCGGCAAGCTCCAGCAGGTCGTGGACGAGCGCCCGCCCGCCTGACACCCGCCGTCCGACGCGCGCCCGGCCCGGCGCGCGTCGGACCCGCTCTCAGCCCGCCTGCTGCGGTCCGACGTGCGGCGCCCCGGCCAGCATCACGCTCTGGCCCCGGAATTCCGCGATCACCTTTTCCGCCGCATTCCGCACCGTCACGTCATAAACCCCGGTACGCCCGGACCGGGTCCGCTCCACCGCCTCGGCGACCAGTTCGTCCCCGACCGCCGCCGGTGCCAGGAAGGTCACCTGCGCGGCCTGCGCCACGGTCACCGGACCGTAGCTGTTGCAGGCGTAGGAGAACGCCGCGTCGGCGAGCAGGAAGAGGAAGCCGCCGTGCGCGATGCCGTGCCCGTTCACCATGGTCGGAGCCACCGTCATCCGCATCCGGGCCCGCCCGGAGGACACCTCGTCCAGCGCGATGCCCAGGCCCTGGCAGGCCCGGTCCCGCTGGTAGAGCGCGGCCATCCGGGAATTCAGCCCGACGGAATCCGCCGTCTCCGCGACATTCACGCCCATGACGCCCTGCTTTCCCCGGGAACAGCCCGAAACGGTCGGTCGGTGTGCCGCGCGTTCACATTGCCCCCGCATTACACCGAGGCCCGCGACGCACTGTCAACGGTCCACAGCGTGAACGGAAAACGCGAACCGGGAAGTCCGCCGGGGCGCCCGCCTCACAGCAGGCGCTTGATGTCCCCGCGCGCCCGGTAGAAGGAGCCGCTGCCGGACTCCAGCACCTCCGCCACCAGGTACCGCGCGCCCGGCACCCGGATGTCCTTGGGGAACTGCACCCGGCGCGTCGCGTCGAAGCCCGGCGACACCACCCGCACCCGCAGCCGGCCGCCGTCCTGCACGCACTCCACCTCGATGCCACCCGCCGCACCCGCCGAACCGGCGGTCACCGCCTCGATCTCGGCGCCCGCCACCGAGGCCGCCCACCCGCTGCCGTCCACCTCGGCGGCCTGCGGCAGCCGGCCCTCCTCGGCCGCGCGCACCGCCGTCTCGCTCGCGTCCAGGCAGACCAGCGAGCCGTCCGTGGTCACCAGGTAGAGCCGCCCGTCGCGGTACTGCATGCTGTACGCCGAGCCGCAGCCGGTGCCGAGCTTCCACAGCCGGGTGCCGTCGGCCGCGAAGCAGTACACCGAGGAGTGGTTGTCGCCCGCGAAGACGTACCGGCCGTCCGGCGAGGCGGCGCAGGAGAACACCGCCGCGTCGCAGCGGTAGCGGGCCGCCTCCGAGCCGTCCGCCTTGCGCAGCCGGTACACCGAGCCGCGCGAGGTGCCGGCGAACACCTCCTCGCGCTCCTGCCAGCCGAACAGCACCGCGCCGTCGGTGCGGGTGTGCCAGACCGGGGCGCCGCCGCGGGCCGCGTACCGGGCCACGCCGCGCGAGTGCCCGTGGTAGACGCCGTCGCTGTCGCAGCGCACCATCCAGCCGTCGGTGCCCTCGGCGGAGCGCCGCCACTGGAACTCGTCCTCGTGGTCGACGGTGGTGATCCCGCCGCGCGCGTCGGCCACGCCGAGCACGCCGTCATGGATGTCCAGCCAGTAGATGTCGACGTCCTCGGCGATCTCGTACGCCACCCGCGGCACCTTGCCGCCCAGGTCGTAGACCTTGCCGTCGTCGCAGCCCGCGTAGATCCACCAGTCGTCGGCGACGATGCACTTGACGCCGTCGGGGAGGCCGTAGCGGCCGGTCACCTCGCCGTCGTGGGTGAGGGTGTAGACGTCGCCGCGCTCGTTGCCGACCCAGGCGTGCTCCTCGCCGATGAAGATGCCGAACGCCGCCGCCCCGGACCGGAACCGCCACAGCACCGGCGCCTGGCGGGCCGTCGAACGGCTGCTGACGATCGCCCGACGCGTCACCGCCCGCCGCTGCCGCACCCCGCGCACCGCCGGGGCGTAGCCCTTGCGGACCTTCTCGCCCAGCTTCTTGGCGGCGGCGGCCGCGGCCTTCTCCGGCGTGGCGTAGGCGGTGGTCTTGGTCTGGCCGCTCTCGCCGATCCGCCCGTAGGTGACGGTGACGTCCTGGCCGGCGACCCGGACCTGGTAGAACTTGTGCGCGCCACCGCCGTCCTCGGACAACTCCAGGTAGGTCGTCTGCTCGTCGGTGGCGGTGGCAGCGGCGGTGGCTGACATGGTGTGGGCCCCTTCCGGGCGGGCGCGATGCGGGTGCGGGCGTCGCCCGGGGCCCGCGCTGCGGCGGCCCGGCGACACCTCAGAACCTAGACGGGGGTACCGACAACGCCGGCCGGCGGGTGGCCCTGCGGCCTGCGTGCCCAGGCGGCGACCGGACGGCCGGGCACGCTGCCCGAACGGACCTTCCGTCCGCTCCGCCCGGCCTGACATGATCGTCCGCTATCCGGTCGGCAGGCGCCGGAGTCGGTGAGCGGAGAGGAACGGCCGGATGCGGAGCGGAAGTCTGTCGGCGCCTCCCTCCTCCGTCATGGCGGAGGCCCGCGCCGAGCACCGGCCGGCGCGCTGGGTGCGCAGCCGGTTGCGGTCGGCCCCGTTCGCGGCGCTGCTGAACGCCGTCCTGGTGTTCGTCACCGTGCTGCTGGCGGCCGGGCTGCCGCGGGCCGTCGACCGGGGCGAGGACGCGGCGCTGCGCGACTTCCTGCGCGACCGCGGCCTCACCGCGACCAGCCTGGTCACCACCTCGGAGCTGCGCGAGGACGACGGTTCGGCGGAGCTCGACGCGGTCGCCGCCGCGCTGGTCGCCCGCACCGGCGGGGAGTTCCGAGTGGCCGCGAGCGGGCCGGTGTACGGGGTGTTCGGGGCCAAGGGGCAGTCGCTCGGCAACCCGCACCTGTCCCGCCCCGACGGCGCCTCCCCCACTCTGCGGCTGCGCCACCTGGCCCGGCTGGCCGAGCACGCCACCCTGACCGGTGGCGCCTGGCCGGCCGCCGTCCCGGCCGACCGGCCGCTGCCGATCGTGGTGTCCGGGCGGTCCGCCGAGAAGCTGAACATCCGTCTCGGCGACGTGTTGATGAACGAGTACGGCCCGCGCGACGCGCCGCCGTCCACCGGTGTCCAGGTGGTCGGCATCTTCACGCCCGACGACGAGGCCGACCCGTTCTGGAACGAGCTGCTCTGCCTCACCTCCCCCTGCCTGAACATCCCGGACACCTTCGAGTGGAAGCGCTCCTGGGAGACGGTCGGCCTGGTCGGCGGCGACGACCTTCCCCGGCTGCTGGACTGGGCCCGCGGCGGCCACGGCTACTGGAAGCTGCCCGTCGACCCCGACTCGCTGCGCGCCGACCGGCTACCCGCCGCCGAACGCGCGCTCGCCTCCTACCTCACCGGCCCCACCGCCACCGAGCTGGTGACCGCCACCGACCGCTCCGACCTGCGCACCACCTCCGCCCTGCCCGAGCTGTTCGCCCTCGCCACCGCCCGCCGGGACGCCGCCGCGCCGCTCGCCGCGATCGGCCCGGCCGGGCTCGCCGGGGTCGTCGCCGTGGTGCTCTGCCTGGCCGCCGCGCTCGCCGCCGACCGGCGCGGCCCCGAACTGCTGCTGCTCCGGGCCCGCGGCGGCTCCCGCGCGGGCGTGCTGCGCAGGCTGCTCGCCGAGGCGGCGGTGACGGTCCTGCCGGGCGCCGCCGCCGGGACGGCGCTCGCCCTCCTGCTGCTGCCCACCCCGCGCCGGGGCGCC